>JANEMG010000279.1 GCA_024511045.1 Gammaproteobacteria bacterium
AGCAAAGGTCTGCGGCTTCTGTTTGAGCAGTTGGCGTAACCACTGAATCATCGATGCTTCGTCTTTGACGAACATCTCGACAGTTTCAGTCATCCCGCCAGAGGTCATTTTTTTGCGGTCGTATTCCGCAACCTGGTCCGGCAGGAAATACATACCATCCCGTTCGATGAAACGTTGCGTCAGCCCAATCTGGAACTCCTGACTGGATATCGGTACCGGATAACCCTTACGGACATAATAGGCCACCATCTGGTCAAACAGGATGCGTGGATCACGCTCAGGGACGAACTGTAACAATGCACCCTGGTGCTTGGTTACGGGCAGGTATTTCAGATGAGTACGAACAAAATCCCAGACGCCTTCTTCGGTTTCGGCCTCTTTCTGGAATCGTTCTTCAAAGCCACCGTTGGGTTTGTAGGCTGAGATAACAAGGTCTTGTTTAACGGCTGTGGGAGTTGTTACTGCTTTAAAACTGCCTTGCTGTTTATCCAATGCTGAAACATTGGCGACCAGAAATCCTGCTTCTGTCAGTGCGGTTTGAATAGAGTTCCAAACCGATGCCTTGGTGTTTGAAAATTCTACCGTCATCCAGCGTCCCGGCTTCAATACACGATAGGCTTCCTTAAAACAGGAAGTCATCAATTGACGATATTCCTCAGGGCCTTTTTTCTGGACACTATTTTCTATGGCTTCGGGTTTGTTGTTGGTAAATACCTTTAACCACGACTCCCAGATAAAGCTTAGCTCAGAGTAATTGAGGTTTGCTCCAAAAGGTGGATCTGTAAAAATGTAATCCACACTGTAATTATTTTGATTAACCCAACCAGCAGAACTCGTTGAAAGTAGTTGTTTTGAAAAATCCGAAAATAATTTTTTCTTGCGAATATTCTTATTAAACACGTCATTCGCAGAAACCAAAACAGGAATCTCCTTAATCAAGGACGGAATGTATAATGTACCAGCCATAGGACCACCACCAGCTCCCGCTATACCTCCTGCCCATCTATATCTGTAGAGTTTCGTCAATGTCCACCACATTGCAAATTGACTAATCAAAAAGTTAGAGGAGCTTCTTTTTCTGATAGCAGCCAGCACCCTCAAATTTCGCTTGGTATAAAAATGATGCACATGGGTAATGCCTGCCGGATCATTTCGGCGGGTCTCTTTCCCTTCCATCATACGGTCAGTCGGAAACCAATAGGGAATATCGGCATTTTCGATTTTTTCAATGAGAGCCAGATCAACCGCATCAGGTATTTTTTCAAAGCGTCCTTTGC
Organism: Gammaproteobacteria bacterium; assembly: GCA_024511045.1. Classification (GTDB taxonomy): domain Bacteria; phylum Pseudomonadota; class Gammaproteobacteria; order Methylococcales; family Methylomonadaceae; genus JANEMG01. The sequence goes on from JANEMG010000279.1 coordinate 1,278, forward strand.
TTCCCTGCACGGTATAATTGATCAACACTGGCGCCTGTTTTGCCTGCCTTACCGTATCATTTAAAGCCTTATCAAATTTTGTTGTCCACGCCCGTTCCATGTTGCGTTTGGTCAGTTCTGTATTGCAGTGCGAGCATGGGAATGTATCTTTTACTTTACCAGCCTCTTTATCCACTGCGGCTTCCCAAAATACCACTTCGTTAGCACATTCGGGGCAAACAAACACATCCGACCATACCATATAATTGATTTTTCCCTTGGTCTTTCCGTCAGTATGTAATGTCTTATACATCCACCCACATTCTTCTTCAACTTCTTTAAGAATGAGCTTAGCCTCTTTCTCAAAAGTCGCCACATCCACCGGAGTGTTGTAATTGTACGCAATAAATGTGGCTGCCGGTGAAAGGTCGTTTAGCACTGCCCGACGCACTCCAAGTTTTGAAAATGGCTTCCAAATCTTCTTACCATCTTCGTTAATTTCCTCCTGGAGAATGGTGCCATCCTGCTTAACCTGATAGCCAAGCGACATAACCACATCACGATCACCACACATCTGTGCGGCCACACCCGTCATGCCAGTTCCACAGAATCCGTCAAACACGATGTCGCCCGGCTCCGTGTAGTGAAGGATGTAGCGCATGATAGCCTTGTGCGGCACCTTGGTGTGGTAAGAGTGCGCGTTGTAGATCGGGTCGTTTTTGCCCTCACTCACATCTGCTGCAAAAGGCTCACGGTGATAGTGGTAGCCTTCAGGCTGCCCTGGCTGCCGCGCTTCCCATTCGGCAATAAAATCAGTAATCCATGGATTCGGACAGGCGGTGTAATACGGCGGATCGCTCAGGTTCAGAATATCCTCGTCACTACCAATGGGAAAGCCTTCGATCTTGCGGAATTCCGGATCCTGCAGCTTCTTGCGCAGCTCCTCGGTAAAGTGGGCGCGGCGGGCTTCGTCGTTCTCAAAGGTCATCCCGAGGCAAGTCACCGGGCCAGATGGTTTCCGTGCCTCCTCTGGGAGCGCATCGAATAAACTGTTTTGACTCATATCCAAATCCTTGCTGGTTTCTTGTTTCTCAGATTGATCACCCTTTCAACCACATTTATTCAATGACGATCCGTACCTTGGCCGGGTCCTTGCCCCTGGTGAGCTGATCAATGTATTCCTCAAAGCGTTTCTTCATCTCAGCCGGGGTTGCCGGGCCATCAGTCACCTGCAGGGCAGTTTGAAGTTCCTGCGCCGTAACGGTTACTTTCACCAGGCCGGAGAGCACTTCCTTCAGGGCGTGGACAAAGTTGCTGTCCAGCGGCGCAGGCAATTCCTTCGACTTGATGAAGGCCTCCAACGGTTCGCGGTCGTCGGTCTTCAACAGATCCATATTGGCCTGGGTGATCGGGTCTTCCAGGTTGCCAAGGATTGTGGAGGTCCAGCCAGCCAACATGGTATCGAGCTGAGCATCCATCTGATCGATCACCTGCGAACCTGTGGCCGCGCTGGTTTCCAGCGATGGCCGGAATCCGCAATGCAGGCAAATAGGCGTGGAGTCGAGGTTCTGCTCTGTCAGTGCAAAGCAGCTCTTCAATCCGGCCAGGCGGTTCTGGAAGTCGGTGAGCTGTTGCCGGGGCATCAGGTCGATACCAGCTAGTTTGAGCAAGGTCTGCAGGCGGGCATCATTGAGCAGCGCCGCTTTACGCTTATCGTCGTTCACGCCCAGCCGGGCCTTGGTGTGCAGGCCAATGTACGCGACAATGTAATCTTTCTTGAGCTTCTGGAGCTTGGCCCCGATGCCTTGGGATTGCGTGGCCAGCTTAGTCAAGTCTGCCTGCTTGAGTGCGTCCAGCACATCCTGCCGAGTGGCCTTCATCCGGTCCACCCAATCATGCTCGGCAGGCAGTACCGCTTCGGCAGTGGAGAGCCAGGATGCCGTCGGCCCGTAATCCATGACGAACTCGCGCAGGGAATCCAACTCATCCAGAGCCTTCACAGCTGGCTCAACAGCCATTACTTCCTGGGCGCTGTAGCGGAAGTTCTTCAGCTTGCCAGGCGATGAATAGGCCTGGAGTGATTCAAAGAAGCTCTTGGCCTCATCCAGTCCGCTGACCTGGCTGGCAAGGTCGGTATCTGCGAGCAGATCCATTCCCCAGAATGACAGCCCATCACGCAGGGTCTGCTGGGTCGTGACGATGCGTTTGACCACTTTGTCTACGGCCTGCTGCAGGTTCTTCACCGGTTCGTCCTTGCCTTGGGTAACAAGCTGGGCCATACCAGGCGTCATACCAAGGAGTTCAAACAGCGCTTTGAGCGCGGGCAGGTTCCATTCCTTGGGCTGCTCCAGATGTTTGAAACGGATCAGTTCATCCATGCCGGTGGCGGCAAGCTGCGCAAGGCCGGTAGCGTCGAATTTTTTACCCGGAATGGCGAGAACAATATCGCCGGAGTAGACCAATGTAGCCAGGATAACCACTACCCATTCGGGCTCGAGCCTTGATG
>JANEMG010000280.1 GCA_024511045.1 Gammaproteobacteria bacterium
AGCAGTATGGCAATCAGGATGTTGATTTGCGCATCCACGGCAAAGCCATTGCCGGCCATGGTCACGGCGTTGCTGGCAAAAATCAGTACCGGCACGTAGAGTGGCAGCACCAGCAGCGACAGGATCATGCCGCCGCGCCTGAGCCCCACGGTCAGCGCCACGCCAATGGATCCGATCAGGCTCAATACCGGCGTAACTAAGACCAGAGTGATCAGCAAGGTTCCCAGCGCCTGCTCAGGCAATCCCAGAAAAACCGCCAGCAGCGGGGCGATCAGCAGCAGCGGCAGGCCGGTCACCAGCCAGTGCGCGATGATTTTGGCGAATACCAGTATGGTCAGGGGGTGCGGGCTCAACAACAGTTGCTCCAGGGAGCCGTCATCGAAATCCGAACGAAACAGGCTGTCCAGGGACAGCATGGCCGCAAGCAGCGCCGAAACCCAGATGATGCCCGGCGCCATGGTCTGCAATAATTTCGTCTCGGCACCGACTCCCAGTGGAAACAGGGTAACCACCAGGATGAAGAAAAAAACCGGGTTGACCGCTTCGGCCCGCAGGCGGACCGCCAGGATTAAATCGCGGCGAATAATGGTAAAAAAAGCGCTGATCAATGACACGGGGAGAGGTTTATTTTTTGCACATAGGATTCATGTAATACCAGGTCATGATGCGAGGTCAAAATGATCATGCCGCCGGCGGTGACATGTTCGTGCATCAAGGACTCGATCAGGCGGATGCCGTCCTTGTCCAGCGACGTGAACGGCTCGTCCAGTATCCACAGGACATTGCTGGTGATCAGCAGCCTGGCCAGGGACAGGCGACGCTTCTGGCCTGCCGACAGTGACTGTACCAGGGTGTTGTCATAGCCGGACAGGTGCACCTTGTACAGGGCCTGGTCCAGCGTGTATTTTCCCGGTTGGCTGAGGGCCAAGGCTGTATTCAGATTTTCCTTGACCGTCAATTCCTTTTTTACGCCGTCGAGATGCCCAACATAGGCCATCTGGGCGAGAAAGTCGCTTTCTTCGATGGCGTTGCCGCACCACAAAATCTCCCCGTCATCCGGCTCCCTGAAGCCGCAGATGATGCGCAGCAAGGAGGTTTTACCGCTGCCGTTCTTGCCTTCCAGCAGCAGGACCTGGCTGTTTTCAACGGTGAAATCCAGGCCTTCGAAGAGCAGGCGATCGTCCCGGAAACAGCTCAGATTTTTGACCTGCAGCGAATGTCTGGTGGCAAAGGGGGGATTCATGGACTCCCGGACTCCATTGAGCAATCGATTATGATAGCAATATCTGCTGTTCGTTCCAAGCCGGAATATTAGAAAAATCTAAAGCACTTGCGGCTGCTATTGCCGTAGCGCCGCGGCACATTCAATCAGTACCGGCATTGTGGTGCGCAATTGGTGCGGCATGTGCCGTTTTGGTGCGCCGGGCGGCCATTGCATGAAGGGAGTGTGCGTGTGTTGCAGTACTGCCCGCAGGATCGGATTCGGCGCATTGAATTCCCTGTATTGCCATGGGAGTCTGGATTTCTTGTCGGTCGCCAAGGTGGTACAATAATTGCTTGGCAAAATGCCATCTATCGCTTACAGGCAATGCATCGAGGTAAGGCATGAGTAAAAAGCAAACACTGGTGGTCATCGGCAATGGCATGGTCGGGCAGAATTTTCTCGCGGGGCTGGTGGACAGCGACGCAAAGGATCAGTATGAAATCGTCACTTTCTGTGAAGAACCCCGGCCAGCCTATGACAGGGTACACCTGACAGCGTTTTTTTCGGGAAAAACCGCACAGGACCTGTCCCTGGTCGACGACGATTTTTTTTCCGAGAACGACATCACCATCCATATTGGCGACAGGGCCGTCAATATCGATCGTGACCAGAAACTGCTCATGTCGCAAAAAGGCGTTGCCATTCACTATGACAAACTGGTGCTGGCGACCGGTTCCTATCCCTTCGTTCCACCGGTTCCCGGACACGAACGGGAACGCTGCCTGGTGTATCGCACCATCGAGGACTTGGAAAAAATAGCCGCGGCGGCGGCAACATCAAAAGTCGGCGTGGTGATCGGCGGCGGCCTGCTGGGTCTGGAGGCGGCGAAAGCCCTGAAGGATCTGGGGCTGGAAACCCATGTCGTGGAATTCGCACCCAGGCTGATGGCCGTGCAGCTGGATGAAGGCGGCGGCGCCATGCTGAAGAAAAAAATCGAGGATCTCGGCGTTGCGGTGCATACCAGCAAGAACACGCAGAATATCGGTGATGGCGAGCAGTGTTTCCATAAAATGACGTTTGCCGATGGCCAGGAACTGGAGACGGATATCGTGCTGTTTTCCGCCGGCATCCGCCCGCGGGACGATATCGCCCGGGAATGCGGGCTGGAAATCGGACCGCGCGGCGGCATCGTCATCGACAACCAGTGCCGGACTTCCGATCCGGATATCTACGCGATCGGCGAGTGCGCCCTGTGGAACAACCGTATCTTCGGTCTGGTGGCGCCGGGTTACACGATGGCGCGTACCGTGGTCGACAATCTTTGCGGCGGCACGGCCAGCTTTACCGGCGCCGACATGAGCACCAAGCTGAAACTGATGGGCGTCGATGTCGCCAGCATCGGCGATGCCCATGCCCAGACGCAGGGGGCGCTGGTGTACAGCTACCAGGATGGCGCAAAGGAAGTCTACAAGCGACTGGTGGTCAGTGAAGACAAAAAGAATCTGCTCGGCGCGGTGCTGGTCGGCGATGCGGCCGGCTATGGCACGCTGCTGCAGTATTGCCTGAATGGCATCGAGCTGCCGGGGCATCCGGATTCCCTGATCCTGCCGCATCGCTCCGACGAGTCGGTGGGGCTGGGGCCGGACGCGCTGCCGGAGTCGGCGCAGATCTGTTCCTGTCACGATGTCAGCAAGGGCCAGGTCTGCTCCGCGATCGAGGCGGGCAGTACCGATCTGGCGGCATTGAAATCGGAAACCAAGGCCGCGACCGGCTGCGGCGGCTGTGCCGCGCTGCTCAAATCCGTGCTGGACTGCGAACTGGAAAAGCAGGGCATCGAGGTCAATACCGACCTTTGCGAGCATTTTCCCCATACCCGGCAGGATCTCTACAATCTGGTGATCGTCGAGGAAATCAGGACCTTCGACGAATTGCTGGACAGGCACGGCAGGGGGCTGGGTTGCGATATCTGCAGGCAGGCCGTGGGCTCCATTCTGGCTTCCTACTGGAACGAGTACATCCTGGACAAAAAACATATCGGCCTGCAGGACAGCAACGACATCTACCTGGCCAATCTGCAGAAAGACGGCACCTATTCCGTCGTGCCGCGGGTCACCGGCGGCGAGATCACCCCGGACATGCTGATCGCCCTGGGCGAGGTGGGGAAGAAATACAAATTATACTGCAAGATCACCGGCGGTCAGCGCGTCGATCTGTTCGGCGCGCGCCTGGAACAGCTGCCGGACATCTGGCGGGAGCTGATCGATGCCGGCTTCGAATCCGGGCATGCCTACGGCAAGTCGCTGCGCACCGTGAAGTCCTGCGTCGGCAGCACCTGGTGCCGTTTCGGCATCGATGACAGTGTCGGCCTGGCCATCGAGCTCGAAAATCGCTACAAGGGGCTGCGGGCGCCGCACAAGATCAAGTTTGCCGTGTCCGGCTGCACCCGCGAATGCGCCGAGGCGCAGGGCAAGGACATCGGCGTCATCGCCACGGAAAACGGCTGGAACCTGTACGTCTGCGGCAATGGCGGCATGAAGCCAAGGCATGCCGACCTGT
>JANEMG010000281.1 GCA_024511045.1 Gammaproteobacteria bacterium
CACCTTTTGCGTTATCATATTTCATGGTCTGTCTCCCTTCTGTTCTGATGTTTGATTAGAACTAACATCATGGCCCATTTGAGGCCGTTTAGGAAGTGGGGCGGACCATTCCATTAAGTCTTGCATTTCAATGCTGACAATTGGATTGTGAACAAATTTTAAAGATGCCAGATTAAGCTTGAATAATCAGAATTGTATAAAAGCGCACTTTTAAAAAACCTGGTACATAAGCCGAATCATAACACCTGAAATGGCTTAATCCCACCATGAAGTATCGGCAGTTTCCGAACTTATCAATGTGCCTGCTTCACCCTGCAGAATAGCTTTGGCATCCTGCAGCCTCCCTATTCCGGCAATACCGCCCGTCTGTTCGACAAATTCACAGGCCGCTTTTATTTTCGGCGCCATGGAACCGGCTGCGAAGGTGTAATTTTCTACTGCCTGCGGTGAAATGCGGCGGATGGCCCGTTGCCGGGGTTTGGACCAGTCTTTATAGACGGCCGCGACATCGGTCAGCATCAGGAAGGCATCGGCCTTCAACTCCCGTGCCAATAATGCGCTGGCCAGATCCTTGTCGATCACCGCCTCGATACCGGCCAGGCTTCCATCTTTGCTCTTGATGACCGGAATACCACCGCCCCCGGTGCAGATCACCAGAACGCCCTGGCGAACCAGCATTTCGATGACGCTCATTTCCAGTATGCGTTTCGGCTGCGGCGATGCCACTACGCGGCGGAAATTTTCATTGTCACGGGCAAATTGCCAGCCGTGCTGTTGCGCCAGGTGCCTAGCTTCGGCTTCTGCATAGACGGGGCCAATGGGTTTGCTTGGGTGACGGAATGCCCGGTCCTCCGGGTCCACCTCGATCTGGGTCAACAATGTTGCACAGGATCGCCTCGCGGGAAGCAGATTGAGCAGTTCCTGTTCGATCATGTAGCCGATCATGCCTTCTGTTTCCGCATCCAGAACATCCAGGGGGAAAGTTTCGTCGGACTTATAGGCCGCTGCCTGCAAGGCCAGCAAACCGACCTGGGGGCCATTGCCATGGGAAATCACCAGTTCATGCGCCAGGGCGATCGGTGCAAGGGCTTCAGTGGCAGTCCTGACATTGCGCCGCTGATTCTCCGCGGTCAATGCTTCACCCCGACGCAGCAGGGCATTTCCGCCCAAGGCGGCGACGATTCTCATGGTCAACCGCCCAATGTGGCGACCATGACGGCCTTGATGGTGTGCAGACGATTTTCCGCCTGGTCGAAAACGATCGATGCCGCGGATTCGAATACCTCCTCGGTCACTTCCATGGCATCCAGTCCATACTTCTGGTAAACCTCCTCGCCTATGCTGGTGTCGCGATTGTGAAACGCCGGCAGGCAATGCATGAATTTGACCTGGGGATTGCCGGTGGCATCGAGAAGCAGCCGATCGACCCGATAGGGCTTCAACAATCGTATCCGCTCTTCCCAGACGGATTGCGGCTCGCCCATGGACACCCAGACATCGGTATAGATGAAATCGACACCCTTGACCGCCCGGGGTATATCGTTTCCGATCAGAATACGCGCATTGCTCGATTGCGCAATTTCCAGGCACTTCCCGACCAGGTCCGGATCCGGCCGCAGTGAATCCGGCGCGGCCAGGCGGAAATCCATGCCCATTTTTGCCGCCCCCACCAGCAACGAATCGGCCATGTTACCGCGGCCGTCGCCGATGAAGCAAAAACGCGTTTCCTGCAGGGGTTTTTCCGCATGCTCCATCATGGTCAGCAGATCGGCCAGCACCTGGGTGGGGTGATACTGGTCGGTCAGGCCATTCCATACCGGCACGCCATGACGGCCGAGTTCTTCGGCAGTCTCCTGGTCGAAGCCCCGGTATTCGATCCCGTCATACATGCGCGCCAAAACACGCGCGGTATCCTTCATGGTCTCCTTGACGCCGATCTGCGATCCGGTCGGGCCAATGTAAGTGACGTTGGCGCCCTGGTCAAAGGCCGCCACCTCGAAAGCGCAACGGGTGCGCGTCGATGCTTTCTCGAAAATCAGGACAATATTTTTACCCTTGAGCCGCTGCACTTCATTACCGGCATATTTGCCTTGCTTCAAATCCCTGCTCAGATCCAGCAGGAATTGAATTTCTTCAGCGCTGAAGTCCAGCAGCTTGAGGAAGCTGCGCTTTCTCAAATCGACTGCCATGGTTTGTCTCCATGTAAAGACACGATGGATTGCATCGATGCGATTTCACTGCACGACGATACGCGGAACCCGGTGCGAAATTCCGGTGACGATCTCGTAATTGATGGTGTTCAGTTTTCCAGCCAGTTCATCGGCAGTCACCCTTTCCTCCCCCTGAACTCCGATGATCACCACTTCGTCCCCCAGTTCGACTGTTCCGCGCAGGGCGCTGACATCGACCAGGCTCATATCCATGGTGATCCGCCCCACCTGGGGGCAACGCCTTCCGCCGACCAGAAAGTCGACATTGTTGGAGAGATTCCTGCTGAGCCCGTCCCCGTACCCTGCCGGAATCGTGGCGATCAACGATGCCTGCCGCGTGGTAAAGGCATGACCATAACTCAAGCCGGTGCCCGCGGGCACCTCCTTGAGAAAAGTGATCCGGCTTTTCCATTCCAGCACCGGCTGCAATGCATTGACGCGCTGATTTTTGATGCTATGCGAAGGCGGCAGACCGTAAATGGCAATACCGGGCCGGGCGGCATCGAAACAGGATTCAGGCAGATCGAAGATCGCCGCACTGTTGGCCATATGAAACATTTCCACGCCATAACTGCGGGACTGCTCGATTACCCGTTTGAAGATCTCGATCTGAAAATGGGAAAAAGTCTTGTCGGCTTCGTCGGCACGTGGGAAGTGGCTCATGACACTGCGCACATGGAGAGATGGACAGGCCCGGCAGTGTTCCAGAAAATCCTGTACCTGCCCTGGACTTATGCCGATGCGGCCCATGCCGGTATCCACCTTGACGTGTATGGAGATGTGTTTCATCTGCTTTTTTGCCTCCTGCTCCAGGTCCTCGAGCATCTCCTGCGTACAGACTACCGGTTGACAATTGTAGTGGACCAGGGCCTCGGCATGTTCGGGCAGCATCGCCGACAGGACGACGAAGGTGGCCTTCAGTCCGGAATCCGTCAACGCGGCGGCTTCTTCCACATCGGCCACGCCGAAGGTGTCATAACCCAGACGCAGCAGATGACCGGCAATGATCCCTGCGCCGTGGCCATAGGCATTCGCCTTGATGCAGGGCCACAGCGGTCGACCGCCGACCAGTCGCTGCAGCAACTGCATATTATGCGTCAGACGCCCGGGATGCAGATAAGCCCTGGTCAGGCGGCTGACATGTAGATTGGTCGACTGCATGGGCTATTTCCCTTGTACAGAAGTCTTGTTGCCTTGGGTTTCGATGCCGATAAATGCCATTGATATCACCATGAAGGACTTGAAGGGATTGCTGCATTTCCTTCATGCAGTTTCTTCATTATCTTCCCGTCCTTTCATAGTAATATATACAATATCCTTTCCAACAGAATATTTTATTCACCATGAAGAGCATGAAGGACTTGAAGGGGTTCCAGTATTTATCCCATGCAGCTTATTGAAACTGGTCATAAAAAATAAAGCTACTGAGGTAAATGCAAAACTCGAAAAGCCAGTGAATTTTTTGGCTAACTGGCGCCAAAACAAGGGGATAAGGAGGGGCGTGTCTGGTGCCTATTTGTTATGATAGGCGCTCCAAAAC
>JANEMG010000024.1 GCA_024511045.1 Gammaproteobacteria bacterium
CCCTATTTCTATCAGGGCGCACTGGCCCTGCTGGGAGCGCAGCGCCAGACCTTTATGGCGCAGTACAAATTCAACCTGCAGCCGGCCAGCGTATTTCAATCACTTCTTCAAATGGCGCGTCCTGCCGGAAATCCTGCGCCTGCGCGGGCAGGGGGGCATGGCACTGCTGGAATCGGGCTATCTGGTGTTCATTGCGACACTGGTCATCGCCGTCCTGCTGAGTCTGCTGCTGATCGTTTTGCCGCTGTTGCTGCATCAGCGCCGGCAGCAACTTTCCGTCGGCATCATCCATCCCGCCCGGGTGCTGGGTTATTTCTTCGGCATCGGTCTGGCCTTTCTGTTCATTGAAATCGCGATGATGCAGAAATTCATCCTGTTTCTGCATCATCCGATCTATGCCATCGCGGTCACGCTGACGGCGTTTCTGGTATTTGCCGGACTGGGCAGCCACTGCTGCAAGTGGCTGCTGTTGAAGCACAGAGGACAGCATGCGGCGATGCTTGCGGTTTTTGCCATCATCCTGATCAGCGTCCTTTATCTGTTCGTTCTGGAGACCGTGTTTTTCTGGTTCGCTGCGGTGCCTGCGGCAGCCAAGATCGTCATCACCCTGCTGCTGGTTGCCCCGCTGGGTTTTTTCATGGGCATGCCTTTTCCCATCGGGTTGTCCAGCATTGCCGAACAGGCCCATGCCTATTTGCCCTGGGCGTGGGGCATCAATGGCTGTGCCTCGGTGATCAGCGCCGTACTGGCCACGCTGCTGGCGATCCATTTCGGTTTCAATGCGGTGATCGTTGTTGCCCTGCTGCTGTATTTCGGCATAATCCTCGTCTTTCCGGCGCCAAGGTCGGATACAGGCAGAATGTAGCGCTCAGGCTGCTGAAGGCGCTGCTACAATAGCAATAAAAAAAACCGGCGTTGTCCATACCATGAAACTGTTCAAGCCCCTCTTTTATAATTTCTGCATTGCACTGGCCGTGGCGGCAGCCAGTGCTGTTTCCAGCCTTTACCGCTTCCCGAACCGGGAGGAGCCGGTGGTCATCCTGGGCGCCGGGCTGGTCCTTGGCCTGTTGTACCGTCTTGGCGCCAGGGCGCTGCCGGCGCTGTTCATCGGCATGTTTGCGGCGCATTGGCTGATCCGTGGCTACGATATACCGGTTTCGCTCTGGCTCAGCCTGTCGCTGCTGATTTCGCAATGGCTGGCCCTGTTGTATATGCGCCGTTTTTTCCATAAAGAGCCCCTGCAGCAGCCGGTGCGCAATTTTCTGCACTTCTATGTGGCGGCGATGCTGATAGCTCCCTTGATCAACGCGCTGCTGGATGTGCCGTTGCTGTTTTTCTTCGATCTCGCCGATACCACCCAGGATGTCCGGATATTCTTTCTTTCCTACACCCTCGGCGAGGCACTGGGAGCGCTGGTGTTTGCCCCGGCCATTGTGCTCTATGGCAGAAATTATCACTTGCAGTTCGCCTATGCCGATTACAGACCCTACAGAAAGGAGCAGAAGCTCTGGCTGGCGGCGGCAGTCCTGCTGATTTTGCTGACTTATTTTTTCGGCAATGATTATCTGTACGCGGGGATTCTGGATGCCGAGCTGCTGCTGTATCCGATGATCACCTGGAGCGCCCTGCGCCTGGGGGTCGTCTTTACCAACATCGCTGTGGCGCTGGTCTCCCTGACGGTGTTCACCTTCAACTTTTTTGGTCTGTCGGGTTCTCCCGGCGGCATGAATATCCCCCAGACCCTGAGCATGCTGCTGTTGATCGTTACCCTGGCAGTACTGGGGCAGCTGGTTGCCGCGACGACGCTGCTGCGCAGAAAGCACGAGGCGCAGTTGGCGGAGGCGGCGAATGTCGACGCCATTACCGGTCTGCCGAATCTGCGTTCCCTGCGGCGGCGCCTGGAAGAACTGGGTGGACAGCCTGAAGCAAAGGAAAAGCCGGCCATGTTGGGTTATATCGCCATTTGTGATTATGAAACCCTGGTTCAGGGGTTTGGGCTGGAGTCGAGAAATGCATTGTACAGCCAGTTCGCCGGATTTTTGCAGATGGAAATTCCGGACGATGTCCAGCTGTTCCGGGTCAGCGGACCGGAATTCGCATTGCTCTTTGTCGGCAAAGACAGCGAACAGGCGGCCGTCATCATGCGCGATGCGGCTGAACGGATCAAGCATTTCCGCTTCTTCTGGCAGAAAAATGTAATGCATGTCAATACGGTGGCGACGCTGGTGCCCGCCTTTCTCCTGCCCGGTGAACTGCATGGGCCGATCGAGAATGCCAGCGCCCTGGCTGATCAGGCTTATCAGAAGGGAAAAATCGGCAGGCTGATCATCGGAGGCAAGGACTATGGCAGAACACAGCGGCAGTTGCGGGTGGAATGGCTCGCCCGGCTGAACGAGGCGCTTGCCAGGGACCGTTTCAGGTTGTTTGCCCGGTCCATCGAGTCTGTCTCGAGTAAGGAACCGGCAGAAGATCCCCTGTACTTCGAGATACTGCTGCGTCTCGAGGACATGCACGGCAGGATTTTCATGCCGGAGGAGTTTTTGCCGTGGGCGCAGGAATTCAACCTGTTGCCCAATCTCGACCGCTGGACTGTAGAACACGTGCTGCAGTGGCTGGCCAGGCTGGAGGGGGAACTGCAAAAGGTCGGTCTGTGTTCGATGAAACTGTCCGGACAGTCACTCGCTGACCCCGGTTTTGGCAATGATATGGAGAGGCTGATCGTGAGCAGCGCAGTCCCGGCGGAGAAAATCTGTTTCGAAATCACCGAGAGCAGCATACTGGCCAATTATTACAATGCCAATTCATTGATCCTGCAATTGCAGGACCTGGGCTGCAGTATAGCCCTGGACAGTTTTGGCAGCAGCCTGGGATCGCTGGAATACCTGAAAAGACTGCCATTCGATTATCTGATCATCGACAGTGCTTATGTCAAGAGACAGCCGGATTCGGAAACGGATTTTGTGATTGTCGACAGAACCAGAAACGCCATCAGAAAAGGTCAACGGCATGTCGTGTCGGATTATATCGATGCGCTGGAAATCCTGGCCATGTTGTCGGAATTGGGATTGACCGAAGCCCGGGGGTTTCAAATGCAGGCGGCGGTACCTCTGGAACAGTTGTTGTTCAGATATTAGGATCGGTTTTTATCCGTAGGAGTATTTGTCCGTGTGTCCTGCTCTCGAGGGTCCGCTATAATTGTCCTTATGAAATTGACAGGATATCTTTTCTGGCTGCTGTGCTGCACGTTTGCCGGCATTTGCCAGGCATCTGACAGCGGGCGGGAGGCGCTGTATGCATCCGAGATAGGCAGGAACCTGCAGGTCGGGAAAATGGTCTGGCTGGAAGCGCAAGGCAAGAAGTTTCTGGGTCTGTACACGGAGACGGAACGGGAGGAGGAATACGGGGTGGCACTGATTATCCACGATACGGGTGAACAGCCGGATCGGCGGCATGTCGTCCATGCCTTGCGGACCCGGTTGCCGGAGCATCGTTGGGCGACGCTGTCTTTGCAGATGCCGGTCAGGGAAGCCGGTGCACCGGTTGGGGATTACTACGCGCTGTTCCCGGAGGCGCGGGCCAGAATACAGGCGGGCATCGACTATCTGAAGACCGGGAAAGACCGGAACGTCGTTTTGATCGGCTACGGGCTGGGCAGTTTGATGGCGCTGAATTATCAAAGTGAACATCCTGCAAGCGGCGTTTCCGCCATCGCAGCCATCAGCCTGCCGGCTCCGGACAACGACAGCGAGGCGGTGCAGACTTTGGCATTCATCGACAAGACCGATATTCCCCTGCTGGACATCTATGCCAGCCTGGATCTGCCGGAAGTGGTCGACAGCGCCAGAAAAAGACGCCTGGCGGCAAAAGGGAATGTCTCTTACCGGCAGGTCAGGATCGATGATCATAGCCACCAGTTTTAGCATGACCAGGGCTTGCTGGCGAAGCGCATCTACAGTTGGCTGCAACGGGTCGCCGTGCAGGAGAGTCAGGATTGACGAAGGGCGCGTGATTTCACGCCAGGTGCTGCGTTTGGCGTTCCCGGGTCAGCGATAGATGACGCCGGGAGGGGCATCATCAGGGGCGGCAACGATTTTACCAATTTCAAAGACCGTTTCGCCGTACTGCGACAGCAGTCCGGAAGCTTTTACCGCGTCCTCGGGGGAAACACAGACAACCATGCCGATGCCGCAATTGAAGGTTTTCAGCAGTTCCTGTTCGGCAATGTTGCCCTGTTCCTGCAGCCATTGGAAGATGGCCGGCCTGGACCAGCTGGAAAGGTCGATTTCCGCGTTCAGTCCCTTGGGCAGGACCCTCGGCAGGTTTTCGGTGATGCTGCCGCCGGTGATATGGGCCATGGCGTGTACGGAGATTTCGCCGCACAGCTGCAGCAGAGACTTGACGTAGATCCGCGTCGGTTCCAGCAGGCACTCGGCTACGGGTTTGCCATCCAGAACCATATTCAACGCGGCTCCGCTGTCGGCGATGATGCGGCGGATCAGGGAATAGCCGTTGGAATGCGGCCCGGAGGAGGCGAGGCCCAGCAGTTTGTCGCCGGCCTGCACCCGGCTGCCGTCGATGATCCGGTCCTTTTCGACGATGCCCACGCAGAACCCGGCTAGATCGTAGTCGCCGTTCTGATACATGCCCGGCATTTCCGCGGTCTCGCCGCCCACCAGTGCGGCGCCGGCCAGTTCGCAGCCCTTGCCGATGCCTTCGATGACGCTTGCCGCGGTATCGACGTCCAGCCTGCCGGTGGCGAAATAATCCAGGAAGAACAGCGGCTCGGCACCTTGCACGACGATGTCGTTGACGCACATCGCCACCAGATCGATGCCGATGCTGTCATGACGTTGCAAATCGGTGGCCAGTTTCAGCTTGGTGCCAACGCCGTCGGTCCCGGACACCAGGACGGGCTGGCGAAAACGTTCCAGTGGCAGCTGGAAGAGAGAACCAAAGCCGCCCAGGCCGGCCATGACGCCGGCGGTACGGGTCTTCGCCGCAATCGGCTTGATGCGTTCCACCAGCCGGTTGCCGGCATCGATATCGACGCCGGCCGATTTGTAATTCAAGCCCTGATGGTTTTCTCTGGCCAATTTGCTGTTCTCTCGCGATTAAAGTTAAACTCGAATTTACCGATATTGTACAAGACAACCATGGCTTTGTGTGAAGGATATGAATGTACTTTTCAGATTATTGATCATTGGATTATTGACTCTCAGTCAGAACGCGTTTGCCGTTGCCGTCGAGGATCTGTTCGAGGTGGAGGTCATCGCAAAAAGTCAGTCCCGCGAGGATCGCAATACGGCGATCAAGGAAGCCATGACCATTGTTTTGGGCCGGGTGATGGCCGGTGAGAACATTTTTCAGGACCCGGTGGTGCAGAGTGCGCTGGCCGATGCGCCGCGTTATGTCCGGTAGTACCAGTATGCACTGGTGCCAATGGCGGCAGGTGCCGCAGATTCAAGCCGGCTGATGCGGGTGCTGTTCGACGAGACGGCGCTGCTGGGCCTGATGAAAGCCAGCAAACTTGGCATCTGGAATGAAATTAGGCCGGAGATGCTGGTCTGGCTGGTCGTGGAGCAAAGAGGCAGACGCCGTCTGTACCGGCAGGGCTTGTATCCGGAAATGGACAAAGCCCTGTTTGCCGCTGCAAAACGCAAGGGGCTGCCGCTGCTGCTGCCCTTGATGGATTTGCAGGATCAGCGGGCGATTACCGTCAAGGCGGTTTTGAGCGCCCATTCCGAGCAATTGCTGAAAGCCTCCGAACGCTACGATACACCGGCTGTTCTGGCCGGCAGGGTGGTGCGCAGGAAAGGCTGCTGGCTGGCCGACTGGAGTCTGTATTTCGATCAGAAGATCAACCAGTGGAGCAGTCCCTGCAGCACCCTGTTCGAGGTCATGCTCAGCGGCATGCAGGGAGCCTACGATAAACTCTCCGCATTCTATGCGGTGAAAGTGGGTGTGCTGGAGCAGGGTGAGGTGACACTGAAAATCATGGGAATCAAGGGTATCGACGATATGACCCGGCTTACCGATTATCTGGAGGGGCTGTCCGGCGTCAAGGCGGTCAGCTGGCTGCGCGTGGAAGCCGGCGGCAATTATTTTGCCGTCGATTACCTTGGCGACCGGCAGGAAATCCTGGATATGCTGGCGCTGGGACGAGTGCTCGAACCGTTAAATGCTGGTGAGCAGGGCGCGGATGTGATTGAATATCGGTTGCTGCCAAAATCGCAGTCCTGGTGATTGCGAAAGCCTATCTTTGAGGGGAGGATCATATGAAAACAATAAAAATGCTATGCATCTTGCTGATCGCGCTTGTCAACAACCCTGCAGCGGCCTATGAAGGCGAGGAAAAACCGGTCTGCAAAAAACCCAAGTTCTATAAATTCGATCCATATCAGAAGAAAGGGGTGGTGGAGGTGCCGCCCGGCTCGGAATTTTCCTTCCATGCTTCCAATTACACGAAGCCTGAAAGCATCGAGGTGGCGGTGAAAAAAATCAAGACGCCGGTCGAGGTGGAAAACAGGAACAGTTTCTTGATCATCCGGGGGCGTCTGCCTGAATCCCTCTCCAATACCTTCGCCAGAATATCGATCAAGGGCACCGCGCAATTGGGCTGTAAAAGGATCGGAGCCGGATGGCTGGTGAAAATTACCGGGCCGGAGGCCGTTGGGGAACAACAGCAGAATCCGGATACGGCAAAACCGGGGGCGGAAGAGGATGGTGCCAAAGAGCCCGCAAGCGAATCGAAGAGTCCGAAAGCCAGCGCTACGACTGGTGACTGATGCCGGTACGGCCTGACGGTTGTCGAAAGGCTTTCGGCAGTGTAACTACTCATCCATAGTAAAAGAAGCCCCTATGGGTGGTCTGTGGAGGAAGTGTCTTTGGCAGGGATGGCAAAGTCAAGCCTGCAGGGATGTATTCACGGCGTCTTCCGGAACAGACTACCCATAAGGGCCCGACTAGTTACTCGGCAGAATCAATAGGGGATGCGGGCAGACTGTTCCAGCCAGGTCTGAAACGGCAGTTGTGCTTCCGCGAGCTCGAGTTGCCGCATGGGGATATGCCGTTCGTGAGGCGGCAGCGCCAGTTCCTGATAGATGTAGGCATCGTCGAAGCCTGCCTGGGCGGCATCCCGACGGCTGGCCGCGTAATAGACCCTGTCCAGTCTGGCCCAATAGATGGCGCCAAGACACATGGGGCAGGGTTCACAATTGCTGTACAGGATGCAGTCGTGCAGTTGAAAATCGTTCAAGGTCCGGCATGCCTGGCGAATCGCCATGATTTCGGCATGGGCAGTCGGGTCCTGATCCGCAGTCACCCTGTTGCTGCCTCGGGCGATGATGGCGCCTTTCTTTATGATCACGGCGCCGTAAGGACCGCCCCGGTTGCGCAGGGCATTGTCGACGGCCAGGTCTATGGCCAGCTGCAAATAATACGCAGGGTCACGCATCTATAACCCAAGCGGATTGTCGGGATCGATGCCATTCATGAAGGGCAGGCGCCGGTCCTGGTTGGTGATTTGATAGATTTTTCCCAGCCAGTTGTTGAACACCGCTTTCGCGGTATCGCGCCAGGTATTGTCGAGATGATCCAGGAGCAGATGTTCAGGAAAATCTTCCGGTGATTTGCCTGTGCGTCTGGCTGTTTCCAGGTTCTGCCGGTATTCTGTCAGTATCCGGCGGACCTCGGCATCGAAATAATTTTCCGGGAAAGGCGGATAGTCGGGTCTCTCGTTACGATAGTAGCGCTGCACTTCCCGTTTGTATTCCTTCAGCAGGCTGACCTCGTCATATTCCGGGTGGCCCTGGAAGAACACCACACGGAATCCGTCCGGACTGACCGCCAGGTGTACGCCGGCCTCCTTGCTGGTGGCCAGGACCTTGATGCCTTTGGCCTCCATGTCCTTCTGGAAAATTTCGTTGAACCGGGAATGCGGGACATCGAAACGGGTGTTGATTTCCGCGACCAGCGGGTGCAGGCGGTCGAGCACCTTGTGCGAATAGACCCCCCAGCGCTTTGCCGGCAACGGGGTGCGTTGTATGCCGTAGCAATAATCGATCAGTGCGTGCGTCGCCAGGCAGGAGCAGAGTATCGAAGTGACGTTCTGTTTCGCCCAGTCGAAAACTTCGGTCAGGTGCGGCCAGAAAGCCTCGGCGGAAATCTTTGGATGGGTGACATTGGCGCCGCTGATGATCAGTGCATCCAGGCCGTCGCGTTTGATCTGCTGAAAAGATTCGTAATATTTGTCGATGTGCGCCTGCGCCTCCGGGCCCCGTTCCAGGCCGCCGATGGTGAAGGGGTGGACATGGAACTGGGCGATCTGGTTGCACGCTCCAACCAGGCGGAAAAACTGTCTTTCCGTGGCCTGCAATGCGGAATCAGGCATCATGTTCAGCAAGCCAATGTGCATCTCCCGGATATGCTGGCGTCTGGCTCGGTCCGGCGAGAGGATTTCCTCGCCTTCTTCGAGCAGGCGTTGAAAGGTCGGTAAATCAGTATGGGCGACTAAGGGCACGGGGATAACCTGTAGGTGATACGTTCAATGACGCTGCCTGGCTTCGATTGCCGCTGCGATCAGCTGGACAAAATCCTCTTCCCCGCGTACCTTGCCGGCTTCCCGGGCATCGATGGTGTAGCCGTATCGGTCGGCGATGGCCTGATAGCGCGGCAGGCGGGAAAGAAACAATTCGGGAAAAACCCAGCGCACGAATTCATCCGGCGGAATGTCGTCGGTACTGTGGTAGCCTTTCAGGCGCATGAATTCCGCCAGCTTCTCATCGAGGAATTCCTCCCGGTAATACAGGGGCTTGGGGTCGCTTTGCGCACGCTGGATGATGGTTTGCTCCATGTCGGGTGGAATTTTTATGTAGACGATCAGGGTTTTTTCTGCAAGCAGCTCGATGACGTTGCTGTCATCCAGTTCGCAGACGCTGCCGCCGGCATCGTTGATGAAATGTTTGTAGCCGTAGATCTCCTCGGCCTTGCGGATGAATTCCGGAACGTCCCGCATGGCGGCGACTTCGGCCTGATGATGCAGGGCCTGGCGGCGTTTGAATTCCTCCAGACTCAAACCACCCAGCGCCGGATCGCCGATTTTTCCCAGAAAGCTGGAAACCGGGGTGAGGTTGTCGACGGTGATGTTGTTGCAGATATAGATGGAGTCGGACAGCAGCAGATCACGCAGAAAGGGCACATCCATGGCCTGCTGCTTGATATTGTCCAGAATCGCCTCTTCCAGATATTTCGTACCTATCCGGTAGTCCCCGGAATAATGAAACCACCGGTCCTTGGGCAGTTTGTTGGCCAGGGTGGTTTTTCCTGCGCCGGACATGGCAAGCAGGGTGATGCGCTTGGATTCCCATTGCAGAAATTCCCGTGGAGTCATTTTCATCGATTTGTTTTCAGGCTCCTATTTGTCCAGCCATTCGTTGACATCCAGGTCGTCAAGAGGTTCATGGATATCGGGGTCCGTGTAGCCCAGATCATCGACCTCCAGGTCGTCATAGGGGGCGCTCCAGTCTTCAGGAGTTTCTATGTAATCGAATGTGGAATTGTACCAGCTGTCATTGTCATATTCGCCAATATCACCATTGTAATATTGTACCTCTATGGCATCGCCGCTTTCTTCAATCGCGATGACTTTGAACAGCAAATTGTTTTCTACGTCTTTATACCAATTGCCAATTACCGGATCTGTTACTG
Organism: Gammaproteobacteria bacterium; assembly: GCA_024511045.1. Classification (GTDB taxonomy): domain Bacteria; phylum Pseudomonadota; class Gammaproteobacteria; order Methylococcales; family Methylomonadaceae; genus JANEMG01. The sequence goes on from JANEMG010000024.1 coordinate 9,706, forward strand.
TAGCCATGATGAGTACCTCGCCAGAAAGATTACACTTGAAATTTAGACGGATATTGTCGTCGCTGGCAAGAAAAAATTGAAAAAAATGGATCGCGACCTGTCACGGCGCCGGAAAGGGGGCCTGTACTTGCTGACCCTGTTAATAGATTGCATGTTAATTGACTCGGCTGAGAGATTGCAAGGTATTATTCTTAAAGGTGAATTATTGGTCTTGTGGTTGGGCGTGGTTTTTCGGGAGCAGAGCGGAACAAGCAGGGATGCGGTAAAGTTTTTCGCCGCTGTCTGCGCCAGAAAAGGCAATCCCTACCGGCAGGATTCATGTCGATAAGGCTCCAGGGAATGGCAATTTTACAGGGGGGGAAGCGGGCTGTTTTCTTTGCTGCCGTCCTCAGGTTCATAGGGCATTGCAAGTTATCGTGAAATTGGGGAATTATTTTGCAACCCGGCGCCTGGAGAACTGCTTCTGGATCATTTTGTATCGGGAAAATATTGCTTAATGATGAAAAATTGTACTTTAGTACAATTTCCCTGGCGGTGTATTTCAAAGATAATGATTCCGAACTTGATAAAAAGGTTTTTGAAATTGCTCAATGGAGGAATCATGAACACGCGGTCCAATCGTAAGTCATTGAAAATACCCTTGCTAATCTCGAGTGTGCTGGCATTCACCGGAATAGGGCAGGCTTATGCATTGTCGGGGATGGCTGTGTTGGGTGGCGGCAGCGGTTTGTCTCTGGGAACCTGGCTTTCTGTCAGTGCCGTACTGGCGTTGCTCGGCTTCAAATTGAAATCCAGATCCAATTCGTAGTCTGTGCCCCATGGCGTTTGATTTAGAACCCATTGTCAGCGATCCCGACAGCATTGAAGAAGCCGTGAGACGGTTGATCTTCATCTTGACGGGGCGTGACAAGGAGAAAATCAAGACGCTCAACAGAAGTGAATTGATCTGGCTGCATATCAGGCTGGGACCCACGATCCGCAGCGGTTTTGGTTTGAATGAAGGGAATATCGAATTGATGCTGGATTGCAATACCATCGACAAGAAAGCCTGTTCGATGAAAATCGTCGAAAAGGTCTGGGAAAATCTCAAATACTCCTGCATTTCGTGATCTGAGCGGAATTTTCTGCAGGAACAAACAAAACACACAAAGTTCTATTCCTACCGGCACCACCCCTGGTCAAGGCTGGTGCCGCGTCGTTTCGCTTCCCGCGGGCTGTTGTTCAGGCGCGGCTTCACACCTCGACTTGCAAAAGAGAATCGGTACCATGCCGCGCCCTGGATTGCGTCCGTGTTGCCGAAGCTGCAATGCGGCGCTGATTTCTTTTTCGGTTGACGGCTCTGCCGCTGATCTGGCAGAGTAGAGTCGAATAGTGACCATCGGGATAAAGCCATGAATTCAGCAAAAGGGTTTTGCAGCGGCTTGCTGTTGCTGCTGCTTTTTTCGCCCATCGCCTCGGCGTTGAGCATTGTCGTCAAGGAAGAGGCGCCCTATGCCGGCAAAAACCTGCCCGGCAATGGCCTGTCCATGGAGATTGTCCAGAAAGCGCTGCAATTGGCCGGCTATGAAACGGATTTGGTTTTCGAAACCTGGCCCCGTGCCTACGAAGGTGCATCCATCGGCATCTACGACGTGGTCGGTTCCATCTGGTATACCGAGAAACGCGCCCGGACTTTTGCTTTCAGCGAACCCTATCTGTTGCACGAAATCAAATTCATCAAGAGAAGATCCGAGCCGGAGATCCAGTTTACCGGTATGGAGGATCTCGATGGACTGATCATTGGCACATTGAAAGGCTATGCCTATCAGGATGCATTTCTGCAGTCCCGGCAGTTCATCCGGGTGCAGCAAAATTATCTGCTGCAGAATCTGCTGCTGCTGACGCAGGGAAAAATCGACCTGGCCCTCGGCGATGTGCGCAAGATCGACCAGGAATTGCAGCAATACATGAAAGGCAGCATCAAGGACCTGGAAATTCTGCCTACGGCGTTGATCATCCGCGGCGCGCATATCGCCGTGAGCAAAGACAACCCGCGGCATGAAGAGATCATAGCCGGGTTCAACAGGGCCCTGGCAAAAATGAAGGCGGATGGCAGCTACCAGGAGATTTTTCGCAGACATGGCTATTGACGTTGGCCAAATAGTTGTCATTCCTGACAGTTCCCGCCGGCAGCGATGAAAAGCGAGCAATCGTGAACAAGCAGTCACCGGAGCAGGATGCGGGGTTGATTCGTGAAAAAGTCAACCTGGAAACAGCGCAGATACCCTGGAGGGAACTGCAGCGATATTTTGCCGGTGGACTGGCCGTCGATGTTGCCGCTGATCTGGATCTGGTGGACGTGGCCTTTCAGTTTGCCAGGGACAATAAGATTCAGGTTGAACAGTGGCTGGCGGCAGGGAAAGTTGCGAAAGTGAATGACCAGCAGGCAAAGGCCTGGTATGAAGACGACGTCAGGGTATGGGCCGTGGTGGTCAAACCCTGGATACTGGTGCAGTTGTCTGCCGACGCTGATGGCTGATTGGCAGGGAATTCATGATGCCAGATTCGGCAATATGCCTCCAAGCTTGAACGGCCATTTTCTGAAAATCGTGATCAGGCATCTCGCCCGGCGGGGAAGCGATTATGCTGCCAATGAGTAGATGATTTTTCGCAGCCAGGGGAGGGGTACGATTGGCTTGTTCATTGCATCTCAGCACACAGTTTGTCAGTGCATTGGCCGGGGGATTGACCGTGGTCATCGCCATGCTGGTGGTAACGCCTGTTTGCGGCTGGCTTTTCCATTGCGGCTGCAGCTGGCCATGGGCTGGGCTGGATGATGGCTGCAATTACCATGCTGTGCAGGCGCTGGAGAAATGCCCATGGTGTGCATCGCTGTTCGCAGGCTTCGCTTCAGTCGGTTTGTCGATCGCTGCCGGGTTCTGGGCGGCGCTGAGATTGCCAATACCTGCACGGGTCTCCGACTTCCGTCTGCCTCGCCCAGGAGCGGTCGTTGTCGATTTGTCGCTGCGTATTTTTGCAGGCATGACTGTCTTTGCGGCGCTGGCCGGTTTGACCGGCTGGTTGTCCGCTGTCTGGCAGGGATATTCGTATTTTGCGCTTTCGCCGGGCGGATAATTAGTTGCCATGCATAAACTCCGTCCATGGGCTGTTTTCTTCATAACAATGACTCGTGGGCATTGATTATGCCGGCTCCGGCGAATTTCGATACGGAATTGAGCTGAAGTTTTTTTTCAGGAAATCGGGTTGACCATGAGCATTACCCATAAACTGGTCCTGTATGCTGCACTGCTGTTTGTCGGCAGCACCCTGGTGGTGCCGGGGCTGCTGGAGATTATTAAAAACCAGGCCGGCATTCCCGGGCTCGTGCCAGAGACAGCGGCGGCCAAAAATCAGTTTCGGGCGCTGCAGGGCATGATGGTGGGGCTGGGATTGCTGGCATGTCAAGTCCCTGTCTC
>JANEMG010000493.1 GCA_024511045.1 Gammaproteobacteria bacterium
CCTGGACACCCTGCCCGTGGGCAGGGCCGAACTGCGCCACCGCGGCGCGCGCATCGCCATCCTGGCCTTCGGCAGCATGGTGGCTCCGGCTGAGGCGGCCGGCAAGCAGCTGGGCGCCACGGTGGTGAACATGCGCTTCGTCAAGCCACTGGACGAGGCCATGGTGCTGGACATGGCGAAGAGCCACGAGGTGCTGGTCACGGTGGAGGAAAACGTCATCGCCGGCGGCGCCGGCAGCGCCGTCAACGAACTGCTGCAGGCGCGGCAGATCCTGATGCCCATCCTGAACATCGGCCTGCCGGACGCCTTCGTCGAACAGGGCAGCCGGGAGGAACTGCTCAGCCTGTGCGGCCTGGATACAACGGGCATCGTCGACAGCATCGAAGCGTTTTGTGCCTGAAACAGGCGGACTGAACAAATGCTGGAGATCATCACCCTGCCGGTCCTGAGCAACAATTACATTTTTCTTCTGCACGAGCCCGTGTCAGGAGACACGGCAATCGTCGACCCGGCCGTCGCGGAACCGGTGCTCGCTGAACTGTCGAAGCGAAACTGGCAACTGACCCATATCCTGAACACCCACCATCACTGGGACCATGTCGGCGCCAATCTGGAATTGCAGCAGCAGACCGGCTGCCGGATCATCGCCTCCCTTCATGACCGGGAACGCATTCCCGGCATCGATAAAACCGTCGGGGATGGTGATCAAATCCATCTTGGTGGCAGCACCGGCCTGGTTATGGAAACCCCGGGACATACGCTCGGGCATATCGTCTATTATTTTCCGGATGCACAGTCCCTGTTCTGCGGCGATACGCTGTTCGTCATGGGCTGCGGCCGTCTCTTCGAAGGCAGCGCCGCTCAGATGCATGCATCATTGCAGAAACTGCGGCAACTGCCCGATGCCACCCGCATCTATTGCGCCCACGAATACACCCAGGCCAATGCCCGCTTTGCATTGCGCGTGGATCCCGACAACCCGGATCTGCACGAAGCCATCCAGGAAATCGAGCGGCTTCGTAAGCAAAATCTGCCGACGATACCTTCGACCATTGCCAGGGAAAAGGCCTGCAACCCCTTTTTTCGCACCGACGATCCCGGTCTGCAGAAGACGCTCGGCATGCAGGGACAGCCGGCAGCCGAGGTCTTCGCCCGGCTGAGAAGCCTGAAGGATCATTTTTGATGCCCGACAAGAAAAACAGAAAGGATACCGCCCCATTCTGCCTGGCATGATACAAAGGCAGCAACGATCATCAACCACAATCCAACTTTCATTATGTCTACAACATCAGAAACCGTCGGCAAGGCCTTGAACATCGTCTATGTCGCGGATATCATCGACGGGGAAAAATCGGGCGGCGTCATTTCCGCGCGGCGCATGATCGACACGCTGAAAAAGGAACATCGACTGACCATAATCAGCACCGGCAGGGAGGAACCGGACAAGATAGCCCTGCCGGCATTCTACCTGCCACTGGTAAAAAACATCATGCAGGAAATGGGTTTCACCTTTGCCTGGCCCGACGGAAAAATATTGCGCAAGGCTTTCCAGGATGCCGATATCGTCCACATCCAGTTTCCCTTCCTGCTGGGCTACAGGGCCTTGTATATCGCCCGCAAGATGCGCAAGCCGATGGTGCTGGGATTCCATGTCCAGCCGGAAAACCTGATGTGGAATATCGGCCTGAAATTCGACTGGCTGAACAGCCTGCTGT
>JANEMG010000494.1 GCA_024511045.1 Gammaproteobacteria bacterium
CCATTCGGCAATAAAATCAGCAATCCATGGATTCGGGCAGGCGGTGTAATACGGCGGATCGCTCAGATTCAGAATGTCTTCGTCGCTGCCAATGGGAAAGCCTTCGATCTTGCGGAATTCCGGGTCCTGCAGCTTCTTGCGCAGCTCCTCGGTAAAGTGGGCGCGGCGGGCTTCATCGTTCTCAAAGGTTATCCCGAGGCAAGTCACCGGGCCGGATGGCTGGCTTGTCTCATTGGGGTTGTTCAGATCCAGGCTTTGTTCTTCCATTACCTATCGACTCCCATTTTTTTCTTTAATTCTTCCACAAAGCGTGATGCCCAGGGTGATTTATCCATTACCTTTTCAGGAGCGATCAATGCCAGTATTTTGAATGAATGCTCTCCCTTGCCGTAGGGTGACTTGGTTTTACAGTTTGCTGTGGCTTTTGCCAGCCCGTCGTAAACCTGTTGCTTGGAAATACTTTCGACACTAGTTGTAACAGCAGGTAATCGATTGCTTTGAAAGCCTTGACCAAAAAATGACGTCAATGTTTGTGCGTCGGCCAGGAACCAGCTCTCCATGCACTGAACCATCAGGTGGCATTGATCATCATCGCTGCCTAGCGGTTTCGCCCACTTGTCGCCCTCCCGATGTCCCAGGTGCACCCAGGGTTGCCATGTATCTGTGTTATCGGTTTGATGCTTGTTATCAACAGGCGCTTCGCTATCGACCAGCAGGAATGCTTGTTCACCGGCTTCTATTGCGGTGCAGAATGAGTCATAGGCATCACCACGGCCACCGCAGGCAACAATGCGTGGCATTTTTCCTTTCAAGCCCGCTTTTTGCAGAAATTCAGAAAAACCGGAACGGCAGGCCGTTCTGAGTATGTTGGCGCCACCGCCACCTTCAACATAGAGTTTCACCAGCGCGTTCCTCCGATTTCTCCACGGGTCCAGAGTTGTCCAAGACGATATTTCTCCAGCCAGGGTTTTAATTTGTCAGCATCCAGACGTGTCAACGATGTGCCCTGTTCAGTCTTTTCCGCTACCAGTACCGATTCCGGCTGGTCAGACATGGCATCGACCAGCACATCGGAATGCGTAGTGACAATCAACTGACAGTGCATGGATGCCTCCTTAAGCAGTTCAGCCAGTGTGGGCAGTACATCTGGATGCAGCCCGAGTTCCGGTTCCTCAATGCAAACCAGTGGTGGCGGTTTGGGGTGGCAAAGAATGGCGAGCAGGCAGAGGTAACGGAGTGTGCCATCTGAAAGACGAGTGGCAGGCACGGTAAAACGCCCTTCATGAAAAAACACCTGGACCGTGCCACCCTCTATTTGAACATCATAATCATCAATCCCTTCGTAAAGCACCTTGAGTGCGCTCAATAGACGTTTTTTGACAACCGGTTCACGGCGCAGGCGGTTAAGTACCAATCCCAGATTGCTGGCATCCGGTTCCAGAAACTCATTGGGAAGGTCGGCTTTTTGCGGCAGCCGGGGAACGGTATAACGACCAAAACTCCATTCCCGATAGAGTTTGATTTTGGAAAAGGCATTACCCAAATAGGTGATTTCCGGGTATTGATCCGGGTCTTTTCTTTGAGACAGAAAAGATTGTGCAGGCTCTATTTCTTCATGCTGTAGTTTTCGCTGCTGCCCTTTCACATTCAGCACACCGTGGCCATGTTCGAACTTGTAGAACAGGTAGGACCTCGCATGGCCAGGGTCCGGT
>JANEMG010000282.1 GCA_024511045.1 Gammaproteobacteria bacterium
TGGGATACGTTGAAGATGAAAGACCTGATGCGGGATGTACGGCCGGGTTGACAGGGCGAACCATGTCGTTGCCGCTATTCTGCCGGGATTATTTTTTTATCCGGATACTGATTTTTTTTTGCTTCTGTTAGATAATACCCTGTTTACATGAAACGTTACGGGAAACATTAGATGCAGAAGCAGCATAGTTTTACGCGTGAAGAACTGTTGAAGTCGGGGCGGGGAGAGTTGTACGGCCCTGAAAACGCGCAATTGCCCCTGCCAAACATGCTGATGATGGATCGCATTACCCTCATTACCGATGAGGGGGGGAAATTCGGCAAGGGGGAGATCATCGCTGAACTGGATATCAAACCAGATTTGTGGTTTTTTCAATGCCATTTTCAGGGTGATCCAGTAATGCCCGGCTGCCTGGGGCTGGACGCCATGTGGCAGTTGATCGGGTTTTATCTGTGCTGGCTGGGCGGACCTGGAAAAGGCAGAGCGCTGGGTGTGGGGGAAGTGAAGTTTCGTGGACAGGTTTTGCCGGATGCCAAAAAGGTCGTCTATCATGTCGATCTGAAACGGGTGATCCTGCGCAAGCTGGCGATGGGCATCGCCGATGCCACGATGGCGGTCGATGGCCGGGTGATTTATGAAGCAACCGACCTGCGCGTCGGTCTATTTACATCCACAAAAGATTTCTGAGGAAAAGAACAATGAGACGAGTCGTAGTAACGGGGCTGGGCATCGTGTCCAGCATTGGCAACAACCGTCAGGAAGTCGTGGATTCCCTGAAGGCAGGTCGGTCCGGGATCGTTTTTGCCGAAGATTATCAGGAACTGGGCTTCCGCAGCCACATCCATGGTCCGATCGATATCGACCAGTCTCAGTTCATCGACCGCAAGGTCAAGCGCTTCATGGGTGATGGCGCGGCGTTCAATTACATCGCCATGCAGCAGGCCATCGATGATTCCGGGCTGGAGCCGGGCCAGGTTTCCAATGAAAGAACCGGGCTGGTCATGGGTTCGGGAGGGCCATCGACGTCCAATCTGCTGTTCGCCTGGGATACCCTGCGGCAGAAGGGCCTGAAAAAAGTCGGCCCTTATATGGTCACCCGGACCATGTCCAGCACCAATACCGCCTGCCTGGCGACGCCCTTCAAGATCAAGGGCGTCAACTACACCATCAGTTCCGCCTGTGCGACCAGTGCCCATTGCATGGGCAATGCCCTGGAGCAGATTCAGCTGGGCAAGCAGGACATCGTGTTCGCCGGCGGCGGTGAGGAAGTGCACTGGACCATGACGGTGTTGTTCGATGCCATGGGTGCGCTTTCATCCAAATACAACGATGCGCCTGAAACGGCTTCCAGGCCCTACGATGCCACCCGCGATGGCTTCGTCATTTCCGGCGGCGGCGGCGTTTTGGTGATCGAGGAACTGGAGCATGCCAAGGCCCGGGGCGCGAAGATCTATGCGGAACTGGTCGGTTACGGCGCCACCTCGGACGGCTATGACATGGTGCAGCCTTCCGGGGAAGGGGCGGTGCGCTGCATGCGTCAGGCACTGGTGACGGTAGAGGGCAAGGTGGATTACATCAATGCCCACGGCACCAGCACGCCGGTTGGGGATACCCGCGAACTGGAAGCGGTCAGTGAAGTGTTTGGCGAGGACATTCCCTATATCAATTCCACCAAGTCCCTGACCGGCCACGCCCTGGGTGCGGCAGGCGTCAATGAGGCCATCTATTCACTGCTAATGATGGAGGAGAATTTCCTCAGTGCCTCGGCCAATATCCAGGAACTGGATCCCGCCGCCGAAGGGATGCCCATCGTGCGGGAACGCATGGACGACGTCAAGCTGAATACCATCATGTCCAACAGCTTCGGCTTTGGCGGCACCAATGCCACGCTGGTCTTTCAGCGCTACGAGGGCTGATGGCTGAATCCGGGGGCCGGCATTGGCCGGTCCCTGTCGCAGCGAAATGCAATCATGACGCCGCCTGACAAAAAATCCCGAACCACCTTCAACAAGCTGCAGAAACGTCTGTGTCGGGAAGTGGGCAGCGTCATCGCCGACTACCGGATGATCGAGGATGGCGACCGGGTCATGGTGTGCCTGTCCGGCGGCAAGGATTCCTTCACCCTGCTGGACATCCTGCTCAATCTGCAGAAAACCGCACCAGTGCGCTTCGAAGTGATTGCCGTCAATCTGGATCAGAAGCAGCCGGGTTTTCCCGGGCATATCCTGCCGCAATACCAGGAATCTCTGGGCGTTGCCTATCACATCATCGAGAAAGACACCTACAGCGTCGTAAAACGGGTCATTCCGGAAGGAAAGACCACCTGCGGTCTGTGCTCGAGGCTGCGCCGGGGGACTTTGTACGGCTTTGCCGAGGAGCAGGGCATGACGAAAATCGCCCTGGGTCATCACCGCGACGATATTCTGGAAACCTTTTTTCTGAACATCTTCTACAACGGGAAATTGAAGGCCATGCCGCCCAAGCTGTTGAGCGACGACCGGAAAAACATCGTCATCCGGCCGCTCGCCTATTGCCGGGAAAAGGACATAGACCGGTTTGCCGGCTACAGGGATTTCCCGATCATCCCCTGCAACCTGTGCGGAACCCAGGAAAACCTGCAGCGCCAGGCCATGAAGCAAATGCTGCAGCACTGGGACAGACAATTCCCGGGCAGGCTGGAGACCATTTTCACCAGTCTGCAGAATGTCGCGCCTTCACAACTGGCTATGCTGCACTGTTCGACTTTGCCGGTCTGGAAAGCCTGCGGCAGGTCCCCGACACGGAAATGAGCTTCGATGCGGGTCTGGACGTGCTGGCGCAATAGCCGCGCTGCATGACCACGATTATCCTGTTTACCGATTTCGGCGCCGAAGGCCCCTATATCGGGCAGATGCAGGCGGTGCTGCAGCAGCAGGCCCCTGGTGTTCCGGTCATCGATCTGCTCAGCAATGCCCCGGCGGGCAATCCCCGCCTGAGCGCCTATCTGCTGGCGGCGCTGCGATGTTTTTTTCCCGCGCAAAGCATCTTTCTGTCGGTCGTCGATCCGGGCGTCGGCGGCCCACGGGCGGCGGTGGTGGTGCAGGCCGACGGACAATATTTCGTCGGCCCGGACAACGGTCTGTTCAACACCGTGGCGCTGCAGGCCCGGAACACCAAGTGCTGGCAGATCGAGTGGCGGCCTGAACATTGCTCCATGAGCTTTCATGGCCGGGATCTATTTGCGCCGGTGGCGGCCCGTCTTGCCACCGGGACGGCAGAGCAACTGCTGAAGCGGGGAAGATTGTCCGGGACAGAGGACTGGCCTGCCGATCTGCCGGCGCTGATCTATTTCGATCACTATGGCAACGCCATGACCGGCCTGCGCTACAGCGATGCCCTGGCCGGGAAAAAACTGCGTATCGCTGGCGGCAGGGAATTGTCCCAGGCGGACACCTTTTGCGCCTTGCCCCGGGGCGAGCCATTCTGGTATAATAACAGCATAGGGCTGGTGGAAATTGCCGTCAACCGGGGCAGCGCCAGAGATCAACTGCAGCTGCGGCCGGGCATGCCGGTCGAGCTGCTTTGAGCAGGTATATAGTTCGTTCCCGTCCTCTGTACATGACAAAAAGCACAGAAAGTTGACGTAGTTCGTTGAAATGTAATTAAATACCAATTTTTGTTTTGCGAACATGAAAAGTGGTCAATTACAAATCAACGAACTAAGAAACATC
>JANEMG010000283.1 GCA_024511045.1 Gammaproteobacteria bacterium
CCATGGCGGTCAGCGAAAGCCAGATCGCCCTGCTTCAGCAGCAGGGCGATCTGGCCCGGATATTGCCGGACGGTGATGTATCACCCGGGGCCGGCGATCTGCAAAGCCTGTTTGGCGCTTTCGAAAAAATGCCGGGGGGGCAGGGTTTTGCCGCCCTGGCTGGTGAGGGATTGCCGGGCGTAAAAAAGCTGGACCAGGATATCGACCTGGGGAAAACCCTGCAGACGTTGCGTGATGTGCTGCAGTTTGCCGCTGCCGCTGCCGCGGCAGCGAAAATCATGACTGCTGACGGGGAACAGAGTCAACGGTCTGTAGATCCGGCTTTGGAAAACCTGCAGGAGGAGTTGACCGAGCTGGACCGGCAGCTGACGGCTGTCTTGTCGCCGGAAATGAAAGCAGGGAGCAGCGCCGTGCAGCAGGCCATCGCTGCTGCCGTGACCGGCGGGATGCTTCCGGATGACAGCGAAAAAAACAAAAAAACAGCTCCGCTGCAGGCAAATTTTCTGCAGCAGGCAGGCAAATCGTTGCACCAGCCGGCGCAGATGGAAACTGACGTCAAAGTACCGGACAATGCGGAATTCAGCAGCGTACTGCCAGCCGGTAAAGAACACGTGGACACGGAAACATTGCCGGGGAAGGATTCAACATTGCTGGTGAACGAACCGGCCGGCCAGGAAAGACGCTTTGCAACGGCTTCGTCGGGTGACCAGGTGCAGGATTCCGCAACCGGGAAAATTCCGGATATCGCCCGTTCCGACAGGCAGGCGGCAAGCAACGTCAGGGCCGAAGTGCCGGAAATGACCCGTCAGATCAACCATCCGCGTTGGCAGCAGGACTTTGCCGAACGCATCGTGTGGATGCAGTCGAAATCCCTGTCGGCTGCCGAAATACGTCTGAACCCACAGCACCTGGGGCCGGTTTCGGTAAGAATCGACGTCAACCAGGATCAGCAGACGGCAATCACTTTTTCCGCTTCCAATGCCGCGGTCCGTGATGCCATCGATGCCGCCATGCCGCGCCTGCGGGAGATGCTCGGCGCACAGCAACTGCACCTGGTGCAGGCCGATGTCACCCAGCAGTCCTTTTCTGAACAGCGTCAGTCGCAGGATTTCTCGCAGTCACAGCAGGAGCGGAACTCTACGGACAATTCGGGCGCCGGGCCTGACGGCAGCGACAAGGACAGAGCGCTTGGACTTACCGAAGAAATAGAAATGAGCCGCGCCATTGCCGGGCAGGGTCTGTTGAACGTGCGGGTATAGGGCAACTGTGATTAAACCTTTCCTGTGTTGTCATCCCGACACAAGGAGGGATCTTGCGCGTTGGCACATTGCCATGGCGCCCAGGATTTCTCCTGGCGTTGGAATGACGCATTCTTGGTTTCCCCGACATCGGTGCAATACCTGTTTTGTATCGATAAGCTGTGGATGACGGTCAAGAACCGGCATTGCTTGACCGCTGTTTTCCATTTTGGGAAATGGCTGAAGATGATGGGTAATCAGGAAACCTTTTACAGGGTCAAATCACCAATGGGCCTGAGTCCTTGAGGATTTTCCCCCGGCAGAATTATGCTGTTTGACGGTTCTGTCGACTTTGAGACAGCAACGCTCCCGCCATATGCAGTGCAGGAAACCCAGCAGCTGCTAAAATCCCGTTTCCGGGACTTTCAATAAAATATTCACCCGTCTGTTTTTTTGTCTGCCGGCTTCGCTGGCATTGTCGGCAATGGGCATGGTATCGGCATAACTGACTGCCCGCAGACGACCGGCCGGCAGGTCCTGCGAAACCAGAAAATGCAGGACACTGGTTGCCCTTGCCGAAGCCAGTTCCCAATTGGATGGGAACTGCGCCGTTGCTATTGGACGGTTGTCGGTGTGCCCTTCGATAAAAATCAGTCCGTCGGACTGTCGCAGGAGCGGGATCAGGCGCTGCAGCAAGGCTTTGCCCGAATCGGTCAGGGTCGCCTTGGCCGTGGCGAAGAGGATGTTGTCCTGGATTTGCAGCTGCGCGTAGCCTTGTTTCACTTCGATGCTGATCGCATCCTGTAATTGCAGCAGTGCCAGTTTTTCCCTGAGCTGCTGCTGACGCAGCCGATCGGGATCCGTCTTGTGCTCCTCTGCCGGAGCAGCGGCAGTACTTGCCGGCTCCTCGGCCCGGGCTGTGGCAACGCTGTCGGGGAGTTCTTTTACAACGGCTTGCTGAGTATTGTCTGGTCGCTCTGTACTGCTGGCATCCTGTGCCTGTGCAGGGGCGACAGAGGGCCCGGAAACAGCTCCTTGCTCGGCAGTTGCAGTACGGTCCTGAGTGGGAATTTTGGGTTTCGACTGCTGCAACGGTGCAGCTGCAGCCGTTTCTTCTGCCTTCTTGTCAAGCTTCGCTACAGGCTGAAGAGCTTCATCTGCAATCCTGGCCTGGCGGTTTTTCGAGGCTGATTTCCCGGGTTTGGCAGCTGCCGTTGCTTTGCGGGGCTTGCTCTTCTTTTCTGCCGTTACGTCTGGAGACTGGCGTGCAGAGATGTCGGTCAGCGCATCGAGAGTGATCATCAGCATGATGATCAGTACAAAAACGTCCAGGTAGCTGAGCAGCCAGTTTTGGCTGTTTGCGGTTATCGTCGAGTTCTGCAGAACTTCTTCGATTGCCTGGGAAGAGTGCGGTTTTGCGGGATGGCTGCTGTCCATCAGCCGACCCGGGTGGTGTTGAGTTGGTAGCCATCGTTTTCGGGCATTTTCAATTCATTGTCATAATGGGCAATGAATGAATTCAGGGTCTCCCTGATGAAGGATGGGTTGCGCCGATCGGCGATCAGGGCAATCCCTTCCATGACCATGCTCATGATCATGACCCGGTGCTCGGTGCGCCGCTCCAGTTTGATGGCGATGGGGTTGAATACCAGGTTGGCCAACAGCAGGCCATAGAATGTGGTGATCAGTGCCACCGCCATATTGAAGCTGATCTGACTGATATCCTTCAATTCCAGCACCTGCAGCATGTTGATCAGGCCGACCAGCGTGCCGAGCATGCCGAATGCCGGCGCATACAGGGCCATGGCGCGAAAAATGTCCGCTTCCGCTTTTTCCTTGGCCCTGAGGCGGGCGATGCGCCATTTCAGATGGGCGAGTATGTCTTCGATGGGGGTATTGTCGATGACCAGCTGGAAGCCGGTTTTCAGATAGGGATTGTTGATCTGGTCGATTTTGTCTTCGATGGCAATGGTTTCTCTCCTGAACCACATTTTTGCCACCGCAGTGATTTCATCGGCATCGCGCTGTGGATCGAGACTCTCATAGAACAGGAACAATTTTATCGCTTTTACCCCATGCTTGATCTCGCGCAGCGGAAAACTCAGGAACAGGGCGGCCAGCGTGCCGCCGATGACAATGGCCAGGCCGGGCAGATTGATAAAGGAACGTGGGTCCTGCGCGGCATATAAAATGATGAAGGCAAGCAACAGCAAACTGAGTAAAATACCCAGCATCGTCGAATAATTCATGCGGGGCAGTGTGGCTTTGAACATATAAAACCTTCAGCTAAGCTTAAATTAAGAAACAGGATGCGATAATCCAGCGAAAAAATCCTTTGACAATGGAGCCATATGCAAAACTAAAAATTGATTTTGGCTGGTTGAATGCTGCGCACCCTGTGGATGCGAATGATTCTCAATAATTACGTATTTCTTACGTATTTCTATGGTGGATCCATTCTC
>JANEMG010000495.1 GCA_024511045.1 Gammaproteobacteria bacterium
GTTTTGGAGCGCCTATCATAACAAATAGGCACCAGACACGCCCCTCCTTATCCCCTTGTTTTGGCGCCAGTTAGCCAAAAAATTCACTGGTTTTTCGAGTTTTGCATTTACCTCCTTAGAATAGCAAAAAATTTCGGCTTCATTCACTTTCATCAGCCTTTGCCCGGCAAGACAAAGCGCTGCCGCCACCACATCCTGCTGCCATTCATCATCGGCAATGGCGCATAATGCGCCCGTTCTTCTTTCAGTGCAAGTTCAGCTTTTCATGGAATAGAGACTGCACAAGCCTTTCAGGATGTTATATGCTATTGCAACATTTACCTTTTTCATCTACCAAAACGCAGCGAATGTCAGAAAAAAACAAAGCAACAGTCCTCACCGGCATCACCACGACGGGCACGCCACATCTGGGCAACTATGTCGGCGCCATCAGGCCGGCCATCGCCGTCAGCCACGACGAACATGTCAGCCCCTATTATTTTCTTGCCGACTACCACGCGCTGATCAAATGCCACGAACCTGAAACCGTGCGCCGTTCCAGCCTGGAAATTGCCGCCACCTGGCTGGCCCTGGGGCTGGACACCGAAAATGCCGTCTTCTACCGGCAATCCGACGTCCCGGAAATACTGGAACTGACCTGGATTTTGACCTGCGTGACCGCCAAGGGGCTGATGAACCGGGCGCACGCCTACAAGGCCGCCGTTGCCGAAAATGAAGCGAAGCACGAAAACGATCCGGACAAGGGCATCAACATGGGCCTGTTCAGCTACCCGATCCTGATGGCGGCCGACATACTGATGTTCAATGCCGACAAGGTTCCGGTGGGCAAGGACCAGATCCAGCACATCGAAATGGCCCGGGACATCGCCGCCCGCTTCAACCATCTCTATGGCGAACATTTCGTCCTCCCGGAAGCGGTCATCGACGAACATTCGGCGACGCTGTCCGGACTGGACGGACGCAAGATGAGCAAAAGCTATAACAACACCATTCCCCTGTTCGCGCCGGAAAAGAAACTCAGAAAACTGATCAACAAGATCAAGACCAATTCCCTGGAGCCGGGCGAATCCAAGGACCCGGACAGCTGCACCCTGTTCAGCATCTACCGGGCGTTTGCCACGCATGGCGAGGTGGAGGAAATGCGCAAGCGTTATGCCGAAGGCATCGCCTGGGGGGAAATGAAAAAACATCTGTTCGAATACATCAACGAAAAGCTCGCCTCGCCGCGGGAACGCTACGAGGCACTGCTGGAGTCGCCCGAGCACATCGAAAAGGAACTGCGCGACGGCGCCGAAAAAGCGCGGGAAAAAAGCATCCCGTTCCTGCAGGAACTCAGAAAGGCGGTGGGGATACAGCCGATTGGTGTTTAGTGCTGCATGTGATGGAGTGGTTTAATCAATGTCGGGATGTTAGACCTGCCCCTGCGCTCCCCTGACAAGAAATGAAGCTCTTTGGAGATAACACTTCCTGATTACGTATGGCCCTCAGCTTTGCTGAAAACCTGTAATTCTTGTCATCCCGACGCCAGGAGGGATCTTGAGCGTTGGCACGTTGCCATGGCGTCCAGGATTTCTCCTGCCGACGAAATGACACATTATTGGTCTTCCCGACATCACTGCAACACCTGTTTTGTATTGATAAGAGCAGCATGACAGCCATGCCTCGGCATAGATTGACCGCTGTTTTTCATTTTGGAAAATGACTGAAGC
>JANEMG010000284.1 GCA_024511045.1 Gammaproteobacteria bacterium
AGGTAGAATTGATGGAATCCAACGAGATCGACGTGTCAATCGCGGAAGAGTTGCTGGAAGGTCAGGAAATGGAAAATGTGATTCTTGACGATGCAAAACCAGTCCTGACGGAAATCCCCCCAGAAACGGAAAAGAACGAAACCTATTTCGATGCGACCCGGGTATACCTCAACGAGCTGGGTAAATCGAAGCTTCTGACAGCGGATCAGGAAAAGATTTACGGCAAACGTGCCATGAGTGGGGATGAAAAAGCCCGCCAGATCATGATCGAAAGCAATCTGCGTCTGGTGGTCAAGATTTCCCGCCGTTATCTCAATCGTGGGCTGCCCTTGCTGGATCTCATCGAAGAGGGCAACCTGGGCCTGATCAGGGCCGTTGAAAAATTCGATCCGGATCGCGGTTTCCGCTTTTCCACCTATGCCACCTGGTGGATCAGACAGACCATCGAACGCGCCATCATGAATCAGACTCGGACCATCCGTCTGCCGATCCATATCGTCAAGGAAATGAATGTCTACCTGAAAGCACAGCGCTATCTGACGCAGGTCATGGATCACGACCCCACTGCTGAGGATATCACCACGCATTTGAACAAGCCGCTCAAGACCGTGGAAAAAATGCTCAAACTCAATGAGCGCGTCACTTCCGTCGACATCCCCAGCGGCAAGGATTTCGACAAGCCCATCGTCGAGTCCATTTCCGATCAGTCCAGCCTGCCGCTGGTCGATGAATTGCAGGAAAACGGCATCAAAAACAACATCACTGGCTGGCTCTACCAGCTGTCGGACAAACAGCGGGAAGTCATCTGCCGCCGCTATGGTCTGTGCGGCTATGAAAATTCGACACTGGAACAGGTGGCCCAGGAACTGGGCGTAACCCGGGAAAGGGTCCGGCAAATCCAGATGGATGCCCTGAAAAGACTGAAGGAAATACTGGAATTCAGCGGCTTTTCGGTCGACGCCATTTTCCGCTAGGATACACTGAACGGATCGATCACCCGACAACGGGACGGCAATCAGATTGAGAAGTGTTCAGCAGGCGGTGATCGAGCGGATAAGGAACTGGTCGGGCCAGTCCCGATGGTTGAGAACCTGCCCCCGGGCACGAATTTTTGTCAATTTCACCATATCGATGTCGGCGTAAAGCCATTGGCTGTGATTCAGAGTGCCGATCTGCAGTATGCCGTTTTCCGGAAATCCGTCGTCCACCGGCGTATAGACGGCGGCCGCTCCGATGTTGATGTCGACAGCCGGTGACCATGAGGCCATGCCCACCGTTGGCGACTGAACGACATAGCACTGGTTTTCCAGGGCGCGCGCCTGACAGCCGATGCGCACCCGATAATAGCCGCGCAAGGTGTCGGTGCAGCTGGGCACCAGCAGCAGGTCTGCCCCCGCCTCGACCTGCTTTCTGGCAAACATTGGAAATTCACTGTCGTAGCAGACGTTGATGGCAATTCTGCCCAGCGCGGTGTCGAAGACCTTGATTTCCGTGCCCTTTTCGATCAGCCACCGCTCCTTCTCGAAGCGGGTCATTTGCAGTTTTTCCTGAAAATCCACCTTGCCATCCGGGGCAAACAGATAGGCCCGGTTGCGATACCGGCCTGATCCGGTCTGCACCGGAAAGCTGCCGGAGACGATATGGATTCCGAATTTTGTCGCATGGTCCTGGAATAATTGCAGGTAATCATCCAGCAGGGTCTGCATGGCCGCCACCTGCCTGGTGAGTGAAGCATGGATTTCCTGGCCGAACAGGGAGGCCAGCTCCATGCTGGCATATTCGGGAAACAGCAGCAATTGCGCATCCTCCCCGACGGCTTCCTCTATCCAGCGCAGAATATTTTGCCGATACTCCCGCCAGTGGTTAAAAAAGCCGATATCGTACTGCGCCGCGGCAATTTTGATGGTCATCGTCTATCTGCCAGCATGATTTTTCTCGACCCCCCGAAATGCTTCAGGTATCGGCAAGCGGTTTCAGCCAGAATGTCATCGGTTTCGGCGTCTCCTGGTCTTCATCCAGATCCTTCCAGGTATACCAGGTCTGCAGTTCCGGATGTTTCCGGTAGCCGCGTTTGTGCCAGAAAGCATCCAGCGGGACATAATTACCCGGACGACGGGGATGGTTGGCCGGCCTTTCCACGCAGCAGAAACTGATAAACCTGAAGCCGCCCAGTTCCCTGGCGTGCGCTTCACGCTCCTGAAAGAAGCGCACGCCGATACCCAGCCCGCGGTAATCCTTCTGCAGGACGGATTCGCCGCAGTAGAAAACCTCTTCGGGGTTGTAGCCTTGGTCCAGGAAAGGTCTTTTCACCGCTGCGGTTTCATGGCGCATGGGAATGGCCGTCGATGCACCGACGACTGTTTCGCCAGCGAAGGCCAGAACGATGACGCTGTCCGGCGAATCGATGTAAGTTTGCAGGTAGTTTTCCTCGTAAGCCGGATCACCATCGTACAAATAGGGGAAAGCACGGAAAACTGCGATTCTCAATCTGGCCAGTTCCGGAATAAATTTTTCCAGGTCCTTGCCGCTGCGGCGTTCAATACGAATGTCAGCTGTCATATTTAGTTTTCCTGAATAAAATTGCGACTGCGAAGGCGGCACCTGCCGTGTCGGCAAGCCAGTCTGTAAAATCGGTGCTGCGTCCGGCAACAAAAGATTGATGCCATTCATCACTGACGCCATACAGGCTGCAAAATACCAGCGTCGACAGCATCAGAGCGAAGGGTTTCGCGGCAAAATGCCGGAAGCTCCGCCAAGCCAGCAGGGCGAGCACAAAATAGGCGCCGGCATGATAAATTTTATCCTGGTGGGCAAACCACATTGGCGCATATAATTGTGGCTGGTCCGACAGCCAGTAGATGCATGACGCGTAGCCGGACAACAAAAAGAGGTCCGCAACTTTCAGTCGGTTTTTTCCAGCGGTCAACAGCTTTTTCCCTGTCCGGATTTGAGAAAAGACAACGCAATGCAAAACATTTTCCAGATTGCCGCTGCATGCCTGCATGGCAGCGATATCGATACCAAGCTGGAGTTGACGCATTCAGCCTGGAAAATGCATCGGGCTGGCGATCTGGAATTCCATTCCCGGCAGCCGCCGCTGGCCATTGCCGAAACACGATTTCCGGCTCGCCCGGTACTCTGCGACCCCCGGAAAATGCCGCGGCGCAAGTTGACATCTCCCGCCGGCATGCTGGCATTCTATCATGCCATTGCGCATATTGAATTCGTCGCGATCCACCTGGCCTGGGACATCCTCTACCGGTTTCGCGGCATGCCGCAGGCATTCTACCAGGACTGGCTGCGGGTGGCCCATGAAGAAGCGCAGCACTTTACATTGCTCCGAGAGCAACTCCTGAACAGGGGTTGCGATTATGGCAAATTATCGGCGCATCGTGGACTTTGGGATGTGGCAGAGGACACGGCCGATGATCTGCTGGCCAGGCTGGCACTGGTGCCACGATTCATGGAAGCCCGGGGACTGGATGTGACACCGGGCATGATCGACAGATTCCGGCAGATCGACGACCAGCAGGGTGTCGCCATTCTGATGCGCATTCTGGAGGACGAAATCGGCCACGTGGCTCTTGGCAGCCGCTGGTTTTCCGCCGCTGACCGCCATGGAGAGCGAAGCGAAGGCGGTTAGTCCCCGGTAGCGACCAGGGCCGCACTGTTTATCCGGCGTGCGATAGCGCAGA
>JANEMG010000285.1 GCA_024511045.1 Gammaproteobacteria bacterium
GAGACAGCTTCAGATCGTGTATGAGCTGCGCCAGATCCTCGATGGAATAGATGTCGTGATGCGGCGGCGGTGAAATCAATCCGACGCCGGGCGTGGAATGGCGCACCCGCGCGATCAGCTTGTTGACCTTGTGGCCGGGCAGTTGGCCGCCTTCGCCGGGCTTGGCGCCCTGGGCGACCTTGATCTGGATGTCGTCGGCGTTGACCAAGTACTCGACGGTGACGCCGAAACGTCCGGAAGCCACCTGCTTGATCGCCGAGCGTTCCGGATTGGGTGAACCGTCCGGCAGCGGATTGAAGCGTTCCGGTTCCTCGCCGCCCTCGCCGGTATTGGACTTGCCGCCAATGGCATTCATCGCCTTGGCCAGTGTCGAATGCGCTTCGTAGGAGATGCTGCCGAAGGACATGGCGCCGGTGGCGAAGCGCTTGACGATTTCCGTGGCCGGATCGACCTCCTCGACGGAAATGGGCTCATCCGCCCACTTGAAGTCCATCAGCCCGCGAAAGGTCAGCAGCCGTTCATTCTGCTCGTTGATCATACGCGCGTATTCCGCATAGGTCTGCGGATTGTTGGAACGCGTGGCATGCTGCAGCTTGGCGATGGTGTCGGGCGTCCAGATATGATCCTCACCGCGCAGCCGGTAGGCGTAGTCGCCGCCCACGTCCAGCTGGCTGCAGTAGATCTGCTCGCAGCCGAAGCCGATCTGGTGCCAGCGCACCGTCTCCCGGGCGATTTCATCCAGACCCACGCCTTCCACCTGGCTGTGCGTGCCGGTGAAGTACTGCTCGATGAATTCCGTGGACAGACCGACGGCATCGAAGATCTGGGCGCCGCAATAGGACTGGAAGGTGGAAATGCCCATCTTCGACATCACTTTCTTCAGCCCCTTGCCCACCGCTTTGATATAGCGCGTCTGCGCCTCCTCGTAGGTCAATTCTTCCGGCAGCCGGTCCAGCAGCTCGTGGATGATATCGAAGGCCAGATAGGGGTTGATGGCTTCGGCGCCGTAGCCGGCCAGCGTGGCGAAATGATGTACTTCCAGCGCGCTGCCGGTCTCCACCACCAGTCCGGAACTGGTGCGCAGCCCCTTCTTGATCAGGTAGTGATGCACCGCCGACGTGGCCAGCAGTGCCGGAATCGCGATGTAGTCGCGGTTCATGTTGCGGTCGGACAGAATCAGGATGTTGTAGCCTTCCAGCACCGCCTGCTCCGCCTGCCGACACAACCGCTTCAGCGCCGGTTCCATGCCTTCGGCACCCTGCTCCACCGGGTAGCAGACATCCAGCGTGAAGGTGCGGAAAACCCCACCGGTGTTGTCCTCGATATGCCGCACCCGCTCCAGGTCCTCGTTGCTGAGCACCGGCTGATTGACCTCCAGGCGCATGTGCTTGCCGGCCTCGTTGAGGCCCAGCAGGTTGGGGCGCGGCCCGATCAGCGACACCAGCGACATGACCAGTTCCTCGCGGATCGGGTCGATGGCCGGGTTGGTGACCTGGGCGAAATTCTGCTTGAAATAGGTGGACAGGTGCTTGGCGCGGCACGACAGCACCGACGGCGGGTTGTCCGCGCCCATGGAACCCACCGCTTCCTGGCCGGTCAGCACCATGGGCGTGAACAGAAACTTGATGTCCTCCTGGGTGTAGCCGAAGGCCTGCTGCAGATCCAGCAGGGTCTCCGCATCCGGCGCCATCGGCGCGACATCGGTGGGCAGCTCGTCCAGATAGATCTGGGTCTTTTCCAGCCAGGCCTCGTAGGGGTGTGCCGAGGCCAGTTGCTCCTTGATCTCGGCGTCGTCGATGATGCGCCCCTGCTCCAGATCGATCAGAAACATCTTGCCGGGCTGCAGCCGCCACTTCTTGACGATCTTCTCCTCGGGAATGTCCAGCACGCCCATTTCCGAAGCCATGATCACCATGTCGTCGTTGGTGATCAGGTAGCGTGCCGGGCGCAGGCCGTTGCGGTCCAGCGTCGCGCCGATCTGCCGGCCGTCGCTGAAGGCCACCGCCGCCGGGCCGTCCCAGGGCTCCATCAGCGCGGCATGGTATTCGTAGAAGGCGCGGCGCTTGTTGTCCATCAGGTTGTTGCCGCTCCAGGCCTCCGGAATCAGCAGCATCATGGCGTGGGCCAGGGAATAGCCGCCCATCACCAGCAGTTCCAGGGCATTGTCGAAGCAGGCCGAATCCGACTGCCCTTCGGCGATCAGCGGCCAGATGCTGTCCAGATCGTCGCCCAGCACTTCGGAACGCATGGTATGGCGGCGCGCCGCCATCCAGTTGACATTGCCGCGCAGGGTGTTGATCTCGCCGTTGTGGCAGATCATGCGGAAAGGCTGCGCCAGATCCCAGGTGGGAAAGGTGTTGGTGGAGAAACGCTGGTGCACCAGCGCCAGGGCGGACTGGAAGCGCTCATCCTGCAGATCCAGATAGTACATGCCCACCTGCTCCGCCAGCAGCATGCCCTTATAGGTGATGGTGCGCGAGGACATCGAGGTGACGTAATAGGCGCTCTTCTCGATATCGCTCTGGCGTATGGAATTGTCCATGCGCTTGCGTATCGCGAACAGCTGCCGTTCGAAGCTGTCCTGATCGGGGCAGTTGCCGCCGCAGGCCATGAACACCTGCCGGATCACCGGCTCACTGGTGAGCACCGTTTCCCCCAGATCGCTGTTGTCCACCGGCACATCGCGCCAGCCCAGCACGCGGTGACCGCCGGCTTCGATGTGGTGCTCGATGATGTTCTGCATTTCCCGTTGCGCATCGGCTTCCTGCGGCAGGAAGACATGCCCGACGCCGTACTGACCGACCGGGGGCAGATCAAAATCGACCACGGCGCGGAAGAAGGCATCGGGAATCTGTACCAGGATGCCGGCGCCGTCGCCCGCCTTGGGATCGGCGCCCACTGCGCCGCGATGGCTGATCCGCTCCAGAATCTCCAGGCCCTGGAGAACGATTTCGCGGCTCTTGCGATTCTTGATGTTGCAAACGAAGCCGACGCCGCAGGCGTCGCGTTCAAGGGCAGGGTCGTAAAGTCCCTGCTCGGGTGGTAAGTCACGAAAGCTCATGGCTGATCTCACTGCTGCTTGAGTTTACACCGGTCGATAGGCTGCCTGCGAAGCCGGCTTACCGCTCTGCGATCACCCCAGCAAACTGAAGGTAACGAGGTCCGGGAAGTTCCCGCCGCTGCCGGTCGCAGCGTATACAGACAATCGAAGGTAATGAATAAAGATCGAAATCGGAAGGCTGCTGTGCCACTTTCCAATCAAAAATGGGCAATTATTGCATTTTTTCGGCGCCAATACCAAAAATTTTCCCCGTTTTCAGGTTGCTTTCAGCCAATATCGGTTCATTGCGTCATCAACAGATCGGCAGAACCTGCCTGCATCGAATAGCTGTATCCTTACACGTTCCGAGTGACTATCACTGTAAGAAAACAGGATCGAATCCGACTCATGGATGTTAATGACAATCGTTATCAGAAAAATGAAATTTACCGCACCTTTTACTGTCTGATGAATTATCACCGCTGAAAAATGATGTGTCAACACTTTTCCGGACATAAAGTTACACAGATTTATGACGGTTTTCGTAGTCTACCGGTGATAAATAATCATTGGTGGAATGAAGCCGTATCCGGTTGTAGAACACCTCAAT
>JANEMG010000496.1 GCA_024511045.1 Gammaproteobacteria bacterium
ACATTCAATGCCTGTTTGTGCAAGTCCTTCAACTTGATCCTAAAACGCTGCGTCTTGAGGCTTTGTAGGGCAACGGATGCAGCAGAAAATAGTGGGTAAAATGAACTCCGAAACTTTAGTAATAAGTATTCCTGCTTTGTTGGCAGACTGGTTAACGAACTGACTCACTGACACCTGGAACAATATCGACGTGGCAACCCCTTTCCGACTTCCTGATAACCATCCGCAACGCTTTCAACTGCACAATGAAGTCCATGCCAGGTCGTTCAGTGTGCTGAACCTGCCCGTGCGTGCCAGTCACTTGGCGCTGATCCAGAACGACGACGAGAAAAAACGTGAATAGCAGCACCTGGTCAGCCTTTGTGACCGGTTTGCCGTGACCCCGCCCGAGCAGCATGCGGATCATTTCATTGCCGAACTGGGAGGCTTTCAGTTCCGCTGGGAGCAGCATGGGGAATTCAGCACCTATACGTTCTATGTCCAGGGAACCGAAACGACGCCCTTTGCCGAGCCGGCCCTGCAAACGGTGCCGGTGGACTGGCTGGCAGGACTCGGAGGCCGGACGGTGGTTGCCGCCCATGCGACCATCCTGCCGGTCAGTAGCGACAATGTCGACATCAGCAGGATTTCCAGCCATTTTGCCGGCAACCCGATCATCGGTGCGGCGGTTTCTGGCGGCGCGGCGCGGGCATTTACGGATTTTCGGGTGCATATCGACGGCTTCAGCCGGTTTTTGATTCTCGACCACAAATTGCAGCCGGGGCAGGCCGGACGCTTGATACACCGGCTCTTTGAAATCGAGGTGTACCGGGTGATGGCCATGCTGGCCCGGCCGATTGCCAGAAAACTGAGTCCCAAACTCAGCCAGCGCGACCAGCAGTTGCTGGATATCACCACGGCCATGTCGCAGCCCGAGCGCAAGGATGAAGAACTGCTGGAGGAATTGATCAACCTGGCAGCCGAGATCGAACATTGTCTGTCCACCAGTCACTTCCGATTCAGTGCGGCAAGCGCCTATTATAAAATCGTCGAGCAGCGCATCGAGGATTTGCGCGAACAGCGCATACAGGGTATTCAGACCATCGGTGAATTCATGAAACGCCGCCTGCAGCCCGCCATCAATACCTGCAATGCCACCGCCAAGCGATTGAACCAGCTGTCCCGGCGCATCAGCAATGCCGGCGATTTGCTGCGCACCCGCGTCGACATCAGTATCGAGCAGCAGAATCAGGCGCTGCTGAAATCCATGAATCAGCGTGCAAAAATGCAACTGCACCTGCAGGAAACCGTGGAAGGTCTGTCCATCGTCGCCATCACCACCTATGTTTCCACATTGTGGGTTCCTTGGCACGGGCCGCCCAGGCGTCAGGCTGGCCCGTCAATCCGGATATCATCACCGGAATCTCCATCCCGGTGATCCTGCTGGCTGTCGCGCTCAGTGTGCGCAGGATTCATAAAATGATGCAGAAACCGGATGATTGATCATCGGCCGTTCTCCGGGCTGTCGACCTCGTGCAGGTGAAGTGACGCTGCCTGTGAGAGGGGGAGGCGTAGTCTTACCTGATTACCAACAAGCTTCAGCCATCGCTGACCGCCATGGAGAGCGAAGCGAAGGCGGTTAGTCCCCGGTAGCGACCAGGGCCGCACTGTTTATCCGGCGTGCGATAGCGCAGAGGGAAAACAAAGTAGGCATACGAAAAGTCG
>JANEMG010000286.1 GCA_024511045.1 Gammaproteobacteria bacterium
GCTGATTTTGTCGAATTCATCCTGTACAGCCGCACTCGGGCCATGCTCATCGCCGGCATACTGGGCGGGCTTTCACAACGGGTGCTGCCCCTTTCGCTGTTGAGTCTGGCCATTGTCGCGCTGTTCCTGCTCAGGAAAGGCGGTCGGGAAGGCGGCATGGTGGCATTGGGAAGTGCGGCCATCATCGTTGCGCTGAGTTTTTTCATCGCCAGCCGGCCGGGCCTGGCTTACCCCTTGGCACTGATGCTGCTGTTGCCGGTGGCTTTTTGCTCGCTGCTGTTGCGGGCGACGGCCGCGCAGGGTGCTGCGGTCGCCGCTGCCGGTGGCTGTGCTGCAGCATTCGCCATCGCCATACAGCTGCTATCCGGGGATGCCGTGGCCTGGTGGAGCGACTGGCTTAAAACCGCGGTGCAGGGCGTGGAGGGTGCCAGCTATCAGGGCTTCGAAGACAATGGCAGCCTGCTGATGATGAATGGCCTGATTGCGCTGCTGCTGGGCATGGCGGTCGTCGTGAGTGTACTGCTGGGGCGCTGGCTGCAGTCGCTGCGCTATTATCCGGGGGAATTTCGCAGGGAGTATCATTGCTTGCGGATTCCAAAAGCGGTGGTCACCGGCAATATCCTCCTGGTCGCGGGGGCGGCTGTCCTGAACCAACGCCTGATGATCGATCTGCTGATCGTTTCCTTGCTGTTGTATTTCTTTCAGGGGCTGGCCGTGCTGCATCACGCAGCGGCTAAAAAACAATCCGGGATCTGGTATTTGATTCCGCCCTATTTCCTGCTGACGCTGGCCCCCCATTATGTCATCGTCGGTCTGGCCTGCGTCGGCATTACCGACGTGCTGTTGAATTTTCGCAAATTGTCCCCAGATAAACCGCTATGATACCCATTCGCGATTCCATACCCTGCTACAACCCGCCCATCGTCACCTGGACTTTGATGGCAATCAACAGCGTCGTGTTTCTTCTCATGCTGACCATGTCGGACACTGTGCGGCAGGCCTTCGTGTATCTTTACGGGATGGTCGCCGCCCGCTACAGTCACCCGGCGTGGGCCATGGAGGTCGGCCTGGCCGACGACCACTATCTGTCCTTCGTGACCAGCATGTTTCTGCATGGCGGATGGATGCATATCATCATGAACATGCTGTTCCTGTGGATTTTCGCCGACAACATCGAAGATCGCATGGGAAGGGTGCGGTTTATCGCCTTCTATTTTCTGTGCGGCCTCACGGCGGCTTTTCTGCAGTACTTTTTCAATGCCGATTCGACGATTCCGGTGGTCGGCGCGTCTGGCGCGATCGCCGGAATCATGGGAGCGTATTTCTTCCTCTATCCCTACGCGCGGATTATCATCTGGATTCCGTTGTTTTTTCTGCCCATCTTTTTTGAAGTGCCGGCCATCGCCTTTCTTGGCTTCTGGGTGATCATACAGTTGAAGAATGCCACCGATACGCTTGTCAATCAGCCGTTTGCCGATGTCGCCTGGTGGGGGCATCTTGGCGGTTTTTTGATGGGGGCGGCCTGCTATCGCTATTTTATCCGGGAAGACGCGCCGCCAGGGTACGGACCGGAGTCCGGAGCGGAATAATAATTTTCCACGACTGCATAATTGCAGTCAATTTTGCTATCTTTACGGTATAATGACGGGTTTCTTGCACATGGATGCTGGCAACAGATATCCAGGCGCGCGGTAAAGAATTGATTCAGACAACTTTTCGGGAAATTTAACACTACGATGAAAAAAGTAAACGTCGCTTTAGTCAGACTCCTGCAGTTTGTAGTTTTTGTTTTATTCACCTTCATGGTGCTGGCCTATTTTGGCGCGCTGCTGCTGCTTCCTCTGGATGCCTTGTCTTTGTTGATCAAGCTGCTGACCGCTTTCGGGTTCAATGGCGTACTCGCGGCGATCATCGGCGTGCCGGTGGTGGGTTACCTGGGCCTGATCATCTACAAGACACCGGGCCTGGTGAAAATACTGCTGGATATCGGTCTGGATCTGGTCAGTACCGGCAAGACCCGTGTCGATGAATTCAACAAACTGGCCGAAGACGTCGCGGCGGAGCAGGCCTGAACTTCACGATAATCACTACCACAGAGCAGAGCAGAAAAGGTTCAGGGATGAATCCTGCACAACAACTCTGTGCATAACCCCCCCGGAAAAAAGCAAATAGAAACCTTCAGGTTCAGCCGAAGAAGCGCTGCAGATACCTGCCGGTGTGGGATTGCTGATTTTCCGCTATTTCCTGCGGTGTGCCCTCCGCCACCAGCGTTCCTCCCCTTTCACCGCCTTCCGGGCCCAGATCCACGACCCAGTCCGAGGTCTTGATGACATCCAAGTTGTGCTCGATGACGATCACGGTGTTGCCGTGGTCGCGCAGGGTATGCAGCACCGTCAGCAATTGCCTGATGTCATGGAAATGCAGGCCGGTGGTCGGTTCGTCCAGGATGTACAGGGTCTTGCCGGTATCACGCTTGGACAGCTCCCGCGCCAGCTTGACGCGCTGCGCCTCGCCGCCTGACAGGGTCACGGCATTCTGCCCCAGGGTGATGTAGCTGAGGCCTACCGCCGTCAGGGTCTGCAGTTTTCGCGCGATCACCGGCACCGCCGAGAAGAAGTCCAGGGCATCCTCCACGGTCATGTTCAGCACTTCGTCGATGGTCCTGCCCTTGTAGCGGATTTCCAGGGTTTCGCGGTTGTAGCGCTTGCCGCCGCAGGCGTCGCAGTGTACGAACACGTCCGGCAGGAAATGCATTTCCACCTTGATGACGCCATCGCCCCGGCAGGCCTCGCAGCGTCCACCCTTGACATTGAAGCTGAAGCGTCCCGGGGTATAGCCGCGTGAGCGGGCTTCCGGAGTGGCCGCGAACAGTTCCCGGATCGGGGTGAACAGGCCGGTGTAGGTGGCGGGATTGGAACGCGGCGTCCGGCCGATGGGGCTCTGGTCGATATCCACCACCTTGTCGAAATGTTCCAGGCCGTCGATGCCGTCGCACAGCGCCGGCAAATCGTTGGCCCGGTTGATGATCCGGGCGGCATGGCGGTACAGGGTGTCGTTGATCAGCGTCGATTTGCCGGAGCCGGAAACGCCGGTGACGCAGGTCAGCAGCCCCACAGGAAAGGACATGGTCAGGTTTTTCAGGTTGTTGCCGCGGGCGTTGCGGATCGTGATTTGCCGGCTTTCATCCGGCGGGATCAGGGTGTCCGGCAGCGCGATCTGCTGTCTGCCCGATAGGTACTGGCCGGTCAGGGAGTCCGGGCAGTTCAGGATGTCGTCCACGTCACCCTGGGCGATGATTCTGCCGCCGTGCACGCCGGCGCCGGGGCCGATATCGACGATATGCTGTGCGCTGCGGATGGCGTCTTCGTCGTGTTCCACGACGATCACGGTATTGCCCAGATCGCGCAGCCGCATCAAGGTGTTCAGCAGGCGCTGGTTGTCGCGCTGGTGCAGACCGATGGACGGTTCGTCCAGCACATACATGACGCCCACCAGGCCGGCGCCGATCTGGCTGGCCAGGCGGATGCGCTGGGCCTCGCCGCCGGACAGGCTGTCGGCGCTGCGGTCCAGTGTCAGGTAGTCCAGGCCGACGTTGACCAGAAACTCCAGTCGCTCGCGGATTTCCTTGACGATCTTTTCGGCGAT
>JANEMG010000287.1 GCA_024511045.1 Gammaproteobacteria bacterium
GCAGCGCCTGCGGCCCGACGTGGTCACCGAGGAGAACCAGCGTGAGTTGTTCCAGGCCCTGGCGCCGCAGGTGGAAGAGGGCCTGTATCTGGTCCCGAAAGTGATCGAGTGATGGAGAGAGACGCCAGCCATGCACAATAAAACCATTGCCGAACTGGCCAGGGGCCTGCGCAGCGGCGCCTATTCCAGCCGCGAACTCACCGGGGTCTTTCTGGACAGAATAAAGCAAAATCAGGATCTCAACTGCTACATCACGGTCACCGAAGAACGGGCTCTGGAAGCGGCGGAGCGGGCCGATGCACGACTTGCCAGCGGTGAAGCAGGTCCGTTGACCGGGATTCCCATTGCGCAGAAGGACATTTTCTGCAGCAAGGGCGTCAAGACCAGCTGCGGCTCAAAAATGCTGGACAATTTCATCTCCCCCTACGATGCCACGGTCGTGGAAAAATTTCACGCCGCCGGCGCGGTGCTGCTGGGCAAGCTGAATATGGATGAATTCGCCATGGGTTCCTCCAATGAAACCAGCTATTACGGTGCGGTGAAAAACCCCTGGGACCAGAATGCCGTCCCCGGCGGTTCCTCGGGCGGTTCCGCCGCCGCGGTCGCGGCCAGGCTGGCACCGGGAGCGACGGGCACCGATACCGGCGGCTCCATCCGCCAGCCGGCGGCATTCTGCGGTGTCACCGGCATGAAGCCCACTTACGGACGGGTCTCGCGCTATGGCATGATCGCCTTCGCCTCCAGTCTCGACCAGGGCGGGCCCATGGCGCAGACTGCGGAAGATGCCGCGATCATGCTGCAGACCATGGCCGGCTTCGATGCCAAGGACTCCACCAGCGTCGACCGGCCGCTGCCGGATTATACGGCGGGGCTGAACGACGATCTCAGCGGTCTGAAGATCGGCCTGCCCAGGGAGTTTTTCGGCGCCGGACTGAACAGCGAAGTCGCGGCCAGGGTCGAAGCGGCGGTCGACGAGTACCGCAAGCTGGGCGCCGAGGTCAGGGAACTCTCCATGCCCAGCCTGCAGCTGTCGGTGCCGGTCTACTACGTCATCGCCCCGGCGGAATGTTCGGCCAACCTGTCCCGCTACGACGGGGTGCGTTATGGCTACCGCTGCGCCGATCTGACCGATCTCTACACACGCTCCCGGGGCGAGGCCTTCGGCGCCGAGGTGAAGCGGCGCATCCTGATCGGAACCTACGCCCTGTCGGCCGGTTATTACGATGCCTATTATCTGAAGGCGCAGAAAGTGCGGCGCCTGATCAGCGAGGAGTTCCAGCGCGCCTTCAGCGAAGTGGATGTGCTGATGGGCCCGGTGACGCCGACCACGGCTTTCGGCATCGGGGAGAAGACCGCCGACCCCATCGAGATGTATCTTTCCGATATCTACACCATCGCCGTCAATCTGGCCGGGCTGCCGGCCATGTCCATACCGGCGGGCTTCATCGAGGACAAGCCGGTGGGATTGCAGATTATCGGTGATTACTTCACCGAGGCGAAACTCTTGAATATCGCCCATCGCTATCAGCAGGTTACTGATTGGCATGGCCGGATTCCCCAAGGCTTTGAATAGGAGGTGTGGGATATGCAATGGGAAACCGTGATCGGGCTGGAAATCCACGCCCAGCTGGCGACCAGATCGAAAATTTTCTCGGGCGCGTCCACCGCCTATGGCGCCGCCCCCAATACCCAGGCCTGCGCCATCGACCTGGGCATGCCCGGCGTGCTGCCGGTGTTGAATGAGCAGGCGGTGCGCATGGCGGTCAAGTTCGGCATGGCGATCGAGGCGGAAATCGCCCCCTATTCGGTATTCGCCAGAAAAAACTATTTCTATCCGGATCTGCCCAAGGGCTACCAGATCAGCCAGTTCGAACTGCCCATCGTCGGCAACGGCCACCTGGATATCCTGCTGGATGGCGAAATCAAGCGCATCGGCGTGACCCGCGCGCACCTGGAGGAGGATGCCGGAAAATCGCTGCACGAGGATTTTCACGGCCTGACCGGGGTGGATCTGAACCGCGCCGGCACGCCGCTGCTGGAGATCGTCTCCGAGCCGGACATGCGTTCCGCCAAGGAGGCGGTGGCCTACATGAAGAAGCTGCATGCCCTGGTGCGCTACCTGGAAATCTGCGACGGCAACATGCAGGAGGGTTCTTTCCGCTGCGACGCCAACATTTCCGTGCGGCCTGCCGGGCAGCAGGAATTCGGCACGCGCACTGAAATCAAGAACCTGAATTCCTTCCGCTTCGTGGAAAAGGCCATCGACTTTGAAGTCGAACGGCAGATCGACCTGCTAGAAAGCGGTGGCGTGGTGGTGCAGGAGACGCGCCTGTACGATTCCACCAGGGACGAGACCCGTTCCATGCGCGGCAAGGAGGAGGCCAACGATTACCGTTATTTCCCCGATCCGGACCTGCTGCCGGTGGTGATCGAGGATGCCCTGAAGGAGGAAGTCAAGGCGGAGCTGCCGGAACTGCCGGATGTCAAGCGGGAGCGCTTCAAGAGCCAGTACGGGCAGGATCAGGACACTGCCTCGGCATTGACCAGCAGCCGGGAACTGGCCGATTATTTCGAGGCGCTGGTGCGGGAATCGGGCTGCGATGCCAGACTCTGCAGCAACTGGGTGATGGGTGAACTGGCCGGGGCGCTGAACAAGGATGCCCTGGAAATCACCGACAGCCCCATCGGCCATGAACGGCTGGCCGGGCTGCTGAAGCGCATCGCCGACAACACCATTTCCGGAAAGATCGCCAAGCAGGTCTTCGAGGAGATGTGGCAGGGCGATGCCACGGCAGATGCCATCATCGAAGCGAAAGGGTTGCGGCAGATCACCGACAGCGGCGCCATCGAGAAGATCATCGATCAGGTGATCGCCGACAATCCCGGGCAGGTGGAGCAGTATCTGGGCGGCAAGGAAAAGCTGTTCGGCTTTTTCGTCGGCCAAGTGATGAAAGCCACCCAGGGCAAGGCCAACCCGGCGGAGGTCAACAGGATGCTCAAGGAGAAGCTGCGCTAGGGGTTTCAATCCCGGGTCAGGCTTTCCCCGGATTCCGCAGGCTCCATCCAGGCTGCATTTGAAATTTTCTTCCGCCGGCGTCGTAAAACAACAGCGGCCTCATGGAAGACCGGATGCAGGGCCGGCGGAATCCGGGTTTGAAATCCTAATGATGCCTGTCATCCCGACGTCAGGAGGGATCTTGAATGCCATGAGCGATGCTGGGACGTCCAGGATTTCTCCCGGTGGTGCGGTGCCTGTTTTGTCTTGTTACGTAACTACTCGGGCCTCTATGGGTAGTCTGTTCCGGAAGACGCCGTGAAAACATCCCTGCAGGCTTGACGTTGGCATCCCTGCCAAAGACACTTTCTCCACAGCCCCCCATAGGGGGCTTCTACCGGTAGGGGTAAGTGGTTACTGCATAAAAATAAGGAAAACAGGTGCTGCTTTGGTCGAAATGAACAAAGAGAGTTTTGCGTAGGTCGGGTTAGCGCAGCGTAACCCGACAAACCTGCAAACGGCGGAGGTAAAAGCAAAACTCGAAAAGCCAGTGAATTTTTTGGCTAACTGGCGCCAAAACAAGGGGATAAGGAGGGGCGTGTCTGGTGCCTATTTGTTATGATAGGCGCTCCAAAACTCAATAA
>JANEMG010000288.1 GCA_024511045.1 Gammaproteobacteria bacterium
TTTACGACATCCAAAAAACTACTGTTGATAATGATTTCAATACTGCGACCAAGCCTTCCAGACCCAGTTTGTAATAATCTGTCGTTGTGTACTCGATAATTTTTTTGTCATGTACAGAGGTTCCCGTCTATAAATGACGGGAACTAATCCGGCACAGGGAAGTGCTGGCATAATCAATGGCCATAAGCCATTGATTATGAAGAAAACAGCCAATCGCATTTGCTGTTTTCTTTCTATAAACACCCCATGGATGGGTGTTTATAGATGCTAACGAGTTAACCTGATTACGTATGACTCTCAGCTATGCAGATAGCGCAAAATCCATGTCATCCCGACGGCAGGAGGGATCTTGAAAGCCATGAGCGATGCAGGGATGTCCAAGATTCCCCCGTTGCCGCAGTACCGGTTTTCCTCATGATGGCTGCGTGTTCTGTAGATGGCTGATAATAAATAATAGTAACTACTCACCCATAGTAAAAGAAGCCCCCTATGGGTGGTCTGTGGAGGAAGTGTCTTTGGCAGGGATGCCAAAATCAAGCCTGAGGGATGTATTCACGGCGTCTTCCGGAACAGACTACCCATAGGGCCCGAGTAGTTACAAATAATATTCTTTGCCATGGCCGCGGCTTGAAATAGCTGCTGCACTGACGCCGGGATGACAAGTATTGTTATGGTGTTTACTTGGAGTGAAACAGCTTCAGCTATTGGACTCCAGGACCGGCTATATCCTTCATTTGCTGATCGTGGTGCAACGTGCTGCTGCGATCATGGTTTTGTCGACGGCGACAAAGCAGAATTATGCCTTGGAAAGACAGTATAGATCTTGGAGGTAGAAATGGTTCCGGAATTTTTTCACGTCGCCATCGTCGGTCTGATGATCCTGGTGCCGATGTTTTTCATCTATAAAAAAGCCGGTTTTCATCCGGCCTGGTCGCTGCTGGTGTTTCTGCCGGGTCTGGGACTGCTGCTGATTTTCCTGCAGCTGGCCTTTCTGCCCTGGCCGAATTTGCAGGATCAGCAAGGGCAAGAATCATGATGGCTTTTTTCTGGTTCGTGCTGGTTCCCGCCTACGCCATCTTCATCCTCTGGCTGGGCTACAAGATTCTGCGCAAGGCCGGCTTCGATGGCAGATTGACCGTGCTGCTGCTGTTGCCGGTGGTCAACATACTGGCGATCTGGTTGTTTGCCTTCAGCAAATGGCCCAATCTGCCGGAGAGGCTTCAGCAGGACATCGATTGACAGTCTGCACCGAAACCGTTTGATCTCCAGTATTCAGTGCCGCCATTCCCTGCCATGAACCAAATCCCGCATGCCCACCGACGCTGACCGTTGGCAATTCTGGATCGACCGAGGCGGAACATTCACCGATATCGTCGCCCGCAGACCCGATGGACGTTTGCTATCCCATAAGCTGCTCTCGGAGAATCCGGAACGCTATCGGGACGCCGCGCTGCGGGGCATGACGGAGATTCTCCAGTCCCCGGAAAACCAGGCATTCGGGAAACGGGTCGCCGTGGTAAAAATGGGCACCACGGTCGGCACTAACGCTCTGCTGGAAAGGACCGGCGAGCCCACCGCACTGGCTATCACCCGGGGCTTTCGGGACTGCCTGCGCATCGGCTACCAGAATCGTCCGGATATTTTCGCCCTGAACATCCGGCTGCCGGAGCTGTTGTACCGGCAGGTGCTGGAAATTGATGAACGCATCGACGCGCAGGGCAAAGTGCTGCAGGCGCTGGATTTGCAGCAGGCCCGGGAAGCCTTGCAAGCTGTCCATGACAGTGGCATCCGGGCGCTGGCCATCGTGCTGCTGCATGCCTGGCGCTATCCCGCCCATGAACACCTGCTGGCGGATCTGGCCGGTGAAATCGGCTTTACGCAGATTTCCGTGTCCCACCAGGTCAGCCCGTTGATGAAAATCGTCAGCCGCGGCGACACCACGGTCGTGGATGCCTATCTTTCGCCATTGCTGAAACGTTATATCGCCCAGGTTTCTACGGGACTGCAGTCGGTCGCGGAGGATAGAGACCATGGCGCGCGACTGATGTTCATGCAGTCCAATGGCGGACTGATCGATGCCAGCGTCTTTCAGGGCAAGGACAGCATCCTGTCAGGGCCGGCAGGGGGAATCGTGGGTGCCGTTGCGGTTTCGGCACGGGCCGGATTCGGGATGATCATCGCCTTCGATATGGGCGGCACCTCCACCGATGTCGCCCATTATGCCGGCGAACTGGAACGGCGTTTCGAAACCCAGGTGGCCGGGGTCAGAATGTGCGCGCCGATGATGCATATCCACACCATTGCCGCGGGCGGCGGCTCCATTCTGCACTTCGACGGCATGCGCTGCCGGGTCGGTCCGGCTTCGGCCGGCGCCAATCCGGGGCCGGCCTGCTATCGCCGCGGCGGACCGCTGACCGTGACCGACGCCAATGTGATGCTGGGCAAGTTGCCGTTGTTCCCGGACATCTTCGGTCCCGAAGGCAATCTGCCCCTGGATGAAGGGCGGGTTGCCCGGCTGTTTTCCAGGCTGGCGGAGGAAATGCAGCGCTGTACGGGTATTGTCAGAACGGCGCAGCAGGTGGCGGAAGGCTTCCTGGATATCGCCGTGGAGAACATGGCCGCCGCCATCAAGAAGATATCCGTGCAGCAGGGCTACGACATCGCCGGTTATACGCTGTGCTGCTATGGTGCGGCCGGCGGCCAGCATGCCTGCAAGGTGGCCGACAGACTGGGCATGACCCGGGTGCTGTTGCACCCCTTTGCCGGCGTATTGTCCGCCTACGGCATGGGCCTGGCCGATTTCCGGCTGCTTCGCGACCAGGCTCTGGAACAGCCCTGGCAGGCGGTGACAGATGGCGAACTGCAGCATATCTTTGCCGGCCTGGAGCAGCAGGGGCGGCAGGCCATGCTGGCCCAGGGCATCGCGCCAGGGCGCATGCGGGCCATTGCCCGGATGCATATCCGCTACCGGGGCACCGATACCTCGCTGCAGGTGCCTTTTGCCGACAAACAATCCATGCACAGCGCCTTTCAGCACCAGTACCGGCGGCGTTATGGTTTCAACTATGACGACAGGGATCTGATTCTGGAAACGGCATCGGTGGAAATCATCGGCAAGGATGACAGCAGCGAAGAGTGGCATGGCTGGTGTGCAGAAACGGCAGACCCGCGGCCGGTAATGGTCTCGCAGCTGTTCAGCGGTGGGTGTGTGCACGAGGCGGCGGTGTATCGGCGCAGCCACCTGCCGGCTGGAACCGTACTGCAGGGTCCGGCAATCGTCGTCGAAGCGACGGCGACGACGGTCATCGAGCCCGGCTGGCAGGGCGAAATTGCCGACCACGGCGATTTACTCCTGACCCGCACGAGTGCTCTGCCCCGGCAGCTGGCGATCGGTACCAGCGTCGATCCGGTGATGCTGGAAATCTTCAACAAACGGTTCATGTCCATCGCCGAACAGATGGGTTTTGTCCTGCAGAACACCGCCAGTTCGGTGAATATCAAGGAGCGGCTGGATTTTTCCTGCGCCATTTTCAATGCCCGGGGAAGGCTCATTGCCAATGCGCCGCACATCCCGGTGCATCTTGGCTCCATGGGCGAGGCGGTGCGGGCCATTCTGGGCCGGGAAGGCGATGCC
>JANEMG010000025.1 GCA_024511045.1 Gammaproteobacteria bacterium
AGGATGTTGGCGAAGCGGCACGGACGCAGGACGGCCGGGGCAATAATGGTTGTCGCGTTGGCGAGTCGATTTTGGAGACTTGGATGTCCCAAAATCTATCACGAGGTAGCGACACGCTTGCTCGATGATGCCGTCGTCGTCATGTCTTTGGTGGACGAGGAGGCCGCCGTATTTTTGCATGGCAGGCAGATGAAAGTTGATCGTGGGGGCATTAGAGTACCACAGCTGTTTTCCGTCAGGGTATTGCCGGAAAACAGCTGCACGCGTCAGGCAAAGAAAAAACAGCATGGTTTTGCCATGAAAAAAGCCCGGAGGATCAGGATCGATCCGTCCGGGCCTGCTGGTTGTGTTTTGATCAGTTCCAGGCTTTGAATGCGTCGTAATAATATCTGGTCTTCATCACGATCTGCTTTTCCTTGTTTTCCAGGTAGGAAGCCAGCAGCAATACCACCAGTCCCAGAGCGATGGAGCTCAGCCAGGGACTGGCCCGATAGAAATGGATGACATACTGGAAGTAGAACAGGATGCCGTTTAAGCAGCAGACGATGCCGGTGATGCAGGGCACTTTTTCCTGTTTGCGTAGACCCGCGACCACCAGCAGCATGCCGACCATGAGGCTGATAGCCGGCATGAACAGCAGGGTTGCCGCTTCAGCATGCAGACAGATGACGCAGGCGAAGATTGCCGCTGCCGCCCTGTAGAAGCAGGCAAGGCGTTCCAGTCTTTCGGACAGGACGAGCAGGATCAAGGCAACCGGCAGCAGCAGCAAGTCCAGCGGCAGTGCACCGAGCAGCTGCATGGCGGTGCACAGCCAGGCGGCAATCGCGGCGATGACGCCGAGCAGTTCAGCGGTGAAGACCAACAGAGGCGACTGCGTGCTGTTTTTAACATCGTTGATCAGCCACCAGGCGGTGAATGTCAGCAGCGCAACCGGCAGCAGAAAGGAAGCCGGGTACAGGAAGCTGCGTCCGGTCAGGATCAGAACCGGGATCCAGGTGATGCCGCTGGCGGCCAGGCCTTCCGACAGCTTCATGATCGAGTCGGTACCGATTCTGGCATGCAGCCAGCGCAGATAGAATACCAGGGAAATGATCAGCGCCGGCATCAGATAGGCGTCCCGCAAGGGCAAAAGCAGCGCCGCATTGCCGATCAGGAAGGCGCCGGTCAGCTGTTTGCGGTTCTTGCGCGCCAGTATGCTGAAGCCCGCATAGCTCAGCGGCAGCAGCAGGGCCAGCGTCAGCAGAAAATTGATCAGCAGTACCAGGGGGGAGATGTCGGCGAATTGCCACCAGGCCAGTGGCCCGTTCATGGTTGCCGCGCTGCCCAGCAGAAAACTCTGCAGCATGGCGCTGAGCTGGGAGACCTGTACCGGCAGAAAGGCGGTGGCCAGCCCTAGGAAGATGCGCGAGCCATTGGTTTCCCTGAAAACCCTGGCGCAGATCAGGCCGCAGCCCGTGAGCAGCAGGATGAAAGCCATGGCCACCCAGTAGCGATAGGCCGACAGTACGATCAGCAGCGAGCCTGACCAGCGCAGAAAACGGGTGATTTTTGCCATTTGTCCCGGCCGCTGCGGTGCTGGATTGGTGCCGGCCGTTGATTCCTTTTCCGGAAAAGTGGGTTTGGTGGTGCGGGATTGCATTTCTGCCGGGGATGGGAGGTCGTTTGCGCTGACAATGATCATGATTTTTCTCCAGTGGTGGTTGTGGATTTGTCGTCCGGGGCGGGGCTGGTGAGTTCGTCGAGCAGGGCGTGCAGTTCTTCGTCTTCCTCCTGCTGGACGAATTCAGCGGCAAGGTCGTCCTGTTCGGGGGAATCCTGGTATTGGAATTCCGCCCCGACCACATTGTTTTCCCAGCGTTCGAAGACGTCCTGGATATCCGTTCCGGAAAAGTCGCCCTGCTGTTCCAGCACGCTCATTATTTCCGCGCGGTTTTGCCGGGCGGCGAGCAGTTCCTTGCGTTTTTTCAGGTCCTGCAGTTTGATCCGGATATTTTCCAGGTCCGCTTTCACTTTGCCCGTCATATCCTGCGTTTCCTGCAGCTGCTTTTCCAGGCGGGCGATTTGTCTGCGTGCCTGCTGCACCCGCCTGGCGCAGGCCAGCGCGCGCTGTTCATCGGTTTTCCTGGCCGTCACCGCCCTTCCCGACCAGAGTTCCGCCTGTTCCTGGCTGGCGTCGAGTTTCTCCTGCAGTTCCTTTTGCAGATTTTGCAGGTGGCGCAAGTGGATGCTGGTCTTGGCGCCGATCGATTGCAGGTCCCTGATGGCCGCGCCGGCCAGCGCTTCGTGATTTTCCAGATGATCCGCGGCGGTATCGATCTGGCTTTTTACGCTGACGAACAATCGTTTCAATGTCTTCATGGTCTTGCTCCAGTTGTTTGTGAATACGAGTGGGAATGGAGCAAGGACCGGGCCAACAAGTCGGATGCAGATAAATCAAGGGGTTATGTTGTATTGTCGTTTTGGGCGAATCAGGCTATATTCATTTTATGCCGACATGGCCAACATAAAATGTATATTCCCAAATGAAAAAATCTCTTCCTCAGGAACAGCGCCGTTTTTTGCAGCGGGTTGCCGATACGGCCTTCGTCAACCCCTTCAGTGAACGCTTCGAGGTGTTGGAAGATCGCCTGTTGACGGATGCCGCAGGCGATGCAACGGAAGAACAGCGCCTGACGATATTGATCGATGTTCTGGCACAGAATTTCGAGCCGCTGCTGCAGCAGGGCAGCCTGAACATCGCTGATTACCGGGGATCTGAACAGAAAATCTTGCTGATCAGCCTGCTCTATTACCTGTATCGCCGTTATCAGCAGCGCTTCGACCAGTATATACAGCAGCAGTTGCAGGAAACCGCCGGCATTGTCCGGCTGCCCTTCGCCGAGGCCTTGATCGACGATTTCATCCGCTTCGGATTCGATCTGCAGCAGGTCGGCAAATATATCGCGCTGTTCTTTCAGTTGCGCAGGGGCTTTTATTTCATCAGTCATGGCGTCTACGGGCAATCGGCATCGATGGTGCGGCTGAGAATGCATCTCTGGAACAATATCTTTACCTTCAAGCCGGACTGGTACCTGGATTATTTCTGCCAGTAGATGGAGGATTTTTCCACCCTGCTGCTGGGTGAAACCGGTACCGGTAAAAGCATGATCGCCCAGGCCATCGGCAGTTCCGGTTATATCCCTTTCGATCTGGACAGGCGCAGCTTCAGGGAGAGTTTTACCGGCGCCTTTCAGGCCATCAATCTGTCGCAATACCCGGCCAGCCTGCTGGAATCGGAATTGTTTGGGCACAAGAAGGGCGCGTTCACCGGCGCCATCGACAGTCATCAGGGGCTGTTTGCCCGCTGCAGCAGCCATGGCGCGGTTTTCATCGATGAAATCGGCGACATCGACCTGCCCACCCAGGTGAAATTGCTCACCGTGATACAGGATCGCGTTTTCAGCCCGGTGGGCAGCCATGAGCAACTGCGTTTCCAGGGCCGGGTCATCGCCGCCACCAACCGGGATCTTGGCGCGTTGAGGAACAGCGGGCAGTTCCGCAACGATCTCTATTACCGGCTGTGCTCCGATGTCATCACCGTTCCATCGCTGCGCCAGCGCCTGCAGGAAGAACCTGGCGAATTGACCCTGTTGATCGGGCAGATTCTGTCCAGAATGGCGCCCACCGGGAATGCGGAACTGCGCGAACAGATTGTCCGCAAAATCCGCGGCTCCCTGCCGCGGCATTATCCCTGGCCGGGCAATGTCCGGGAACTGGAGCAGCGCATCCGGCAGGTCTGCCTGACCGGTGAGGTGAATATCGACAGCGCGGAACCTGCACCGGGGCAGGCGCAGAGAGAAGCCGGCTGGTGGTCTGGCGAACCGTCTGCCCAGAGGCTGCTGCAGAATTATTGCCGGCACCTCTATGACAGGGAAGGCAATTACGAGGCCGTGGCCAGAATCACCGGGCTGGACCGGCGCACCGTGAAGAAACATTTGCTGCCGGAGTGATGATTAACCGGTTATGATGGCGGACATGCCTGTTTCAGACGATTCCCGTTTCAA
This sequence comes from Gammaproteobacteria bacterium, assembly GCA_024511045.1. Classification (GTDB taxonomy): domain Bacteria; phylum Pseudomonadota; class Gammaproteobacteria; order Methylococcales; family Methylomonadaceae; genus JANEMG01. Next base: position 4,044 of record JANEMG010000025.1, read on the forward strand.
TCACCGGCAGATACTGCGCCTCGCCGTGCCGATGATCATCGCCAACATCTCCACGCCGCTGCTGGGCTTGGTGGACACGGCGGTGATGGGCCATCTGGACAGTCCGCGTTTTCTGGGAGGCGTGGCGCTGGGCGGATTGATCTTCGGCTTCATCTACTGGGGGGTTGGTTTTCTGCGCATGGGAACCACCGGGCTGACCGCGCAGGCGCTGGGCAACCAGGATGGCAGCGAGAGCAGATGCATCCTGGCGCGGGCCATGCTGGCCGCCCTGCTGATCGCCGCGATGATACTGCTGCTGCAGCGCCCTGTCAGCGCCATCAGTTTCTGGTTGATCGGCAGCGACCCGGTGACCGAGGGACTGGCGCAGGAGTATTTCAACGTGCGCATCTGGAGTGCGCCGGCGACGCTGGGCAATTATGTGCTGCTGGGCTGGTTTCTGGGCATGCAGAAGGTCAACTATTCGCTGCTGATGGTGGTGCTGGGCAACCTGACCAATATTCTTCTCGATCTGCTGTTCGTGGTGCATCTGCAGATGACTGTCGAAGGAGTGGCGTTGGCATCTGTCTTGGCGGAATTCCTGGCTTTTCTGACGGGCCTGGGCTTGCTGCGCAGGTTGCTGCGGGGACAGCCGGGTCGGCTGCATGCCAGGCAGGTCCTGGATCTTGCCGGCCTGCGCAAACTGCTGGCCATCAATAACGATATCTTCCTGCGGACGCTGTGTCTGATCTTCGCCTTCGCCTTTTTTACCGCGCAGAGCGCAATTCATGGTGAACTGGTCCTGGCGGCCAATACGGTGCTGCTGAATTTCCAGATGTTCATGGCCTTTGCCCTGGACGGTTTTGCCCATGCCGCGGAAGCCGAAGTGGGGCGTGCGGTGGGCGCGGGCGATAAAAAACTGTTCAGGCGTACGGTACTGACCGCAGTACTGTGGTCCTCCGTCGTTGCCGGCTGCTTCGCCCTGTTCTATGGGCTGTTCGGTGTGGCGGTGGTGCAGATGCTGACCGATCTCGACCCGGTTCGCCGCATCGCCTATGACTACCTGCCCTGGGTCGTGGTGCTGCCAATCGTCTCGGTGTGGTGTTTTTTGCTGGATGGCATATTTGTCGGCGCGACCCTGACCCGGGAAATGCGCAACACCATGCTGTTCGCCACGCTGATCTGCTTTCTGCCGGCCTGGTATTTCAGCATGCCTCTGGGCAATCATGGCCTGTGGCTGGCCATGACGGTCTTTTTTCTGGCCCGCGGCGTATCCATGGGCGTGGTATTCGGCCGCCGCTGGCGCAAGATCTGCTGCTGAGTACTGCGCTTTTGCACAAAGAAACCGGGCACAGGACTGGAAATTCAGAATTTAGCCCACATATCCCCAAGTTGGCCGGGTCAGGGGATGCGGTCTCACGGCAAAAGGCGTGTGATCATGAGGCGATGCTTCCTGACGCAAACAGGGTATAATCATCAGCCTCGTTGCATCAGTGATTCCGCGCGCATTCCATGACTGCCGCAGGCATCGGCACTTGCCGTCCCTGGCATTCCATCGGCTGCCAGTCATTTTGCGCCGTAATTGCGAAAAATTCCACACATAAATTTTGGAGAAAATGCATGAAACAGATTTTCTTTGTTGCGATGCTGCTGGCGGCCTGGAACCTTTTCGCCGCTGATGCCGGTGGTGAGCAATGGCATTCGACCACGTTGTCCGATGCCACGATCAAAAACATACAGGATGCCAAGTACCGCTATTTGCATTGCATCAGCAAGGAGACGGAAAAACGTCTGGACAGCAAGATGGACAGCCGTGCCGCGACCGACCTGATTTTAAAGCAGTGCGAACAGCCTTTGACCAATATCCGTCAGGTATTCAAACAGGAAAAAGTGCCCGATGGCATTGCCGACCTCTACCTGAAAAAGACCCGCACCCAGACGGCGCGCAAGGTATTGGAGCAAATGATGTATTCGGCGGCCTCCCGATGAGGTGGTGCTGTGTGCCGTAGAGTTTGGAAACAATCGGGCAGCAGATTCAGTCTCCTGAATCCGCTGTGGACATTAGCTTTTTTTTGACATAAAAACATGAAAACCCCTATGAGTTACGACCTGTCGTTGATTCCGACGACTCTGGATGCATTCCATATCTATCTGGCCGGCGCGGTTGTCGTGCTGGCCTTGCTGTTGATTGTCCTGCTGCTGGTCATGCTGATCGGTCTGGCACGCAGAATGAAAAGGGCCGGCGAGGAAAAACCGCAGCAGGCTGTCCCCACTCCGGAGCCTGAAGTGAAAATCGTGGAAAAAATCGTCGAAGTGGAGAAGCTGGTACCGGCTCCGGCGCCCGAACCCGTGGTTTTGAAAGAGGCTACTCCGGATGCCGCGTTGCAGCTGCTCAGCCTGCTGCAGAAAGAGGCCCGCTTCATCGATTTCGTCGAGGAGGATGTCGCCGCCTACAGCGATGCCGATATCGGCGCGGCGGCGCGGGTCGTGCACGAAGGCTGCAGCAAGGTGCTCGGCGAACATTTTGCCCTGGAGCCCATTCGCCAGGAGCAGGAAAACAGCAAAATCACCCTGCCCAAAGGGTTCGACGCCAAGTCTGTGCGGCTGACCGGCAATATCGTCGGCGAGGCGCCCTTTACCGGTACGCTGGTACACAAGGGCTGGCGGGTGACCGATGTGCGGTTGCCCAAGCTGACCGAAGGCCATGACGCAAGTATTATCGCTCCCGCGGAGGTGGAATTATGATCGGGTTGTTTAACAAATCGGGACAGGACGAAGATAAAGACAAGGCTCAGGAGGATGCTGAACTGGGGCAGGAAGAGCATCAGGCGAACCAGCAGGAACCGGAGGATGCCGATACCGATGCCGCAAACGAGGAGTCGCTGACGACGGAATCGTCCCAGCCGGAAACGCCTGCCGCTGACCACAGCGGCAAAAGTTATGCGATCGGCATCGACCTGGGGACGACCCATTGCGTGCTTTCCTATATCGACAGCAGTTTCGGTGAAGATGAGGAAATAGCACTGCAGGTGATGCCGATTCCGCAGCTGACCGAGCCCGGCGTGGTGGAAGACAAGCCGCAATTGCCTTCCTTTGTCTACCTGGCCCATGAAGCGGAACTGGCGGAAGGGGAAACGGCCCTGCCGTGGGCGGCGAAAGCCGGACGCATCGTCGGCGAAATCGCCCGCACCCTGGGCAGCAAGACGCCGATACGCCTGGTGGCCAGCGCCAAGAGCTGGTTGTGCCACGCCGGCGTGGACTGCAAGGCGCCGATCCTGCCTGCCGAGGCGCCGGAAGAAGTGCCGCGGATCTCGCCTTATCAGGCCACCATCGCCTATTTGCAGCACATGCGCGATGCCTGGGATCATGTCCACCCCGATACACCGCTGGCGGAGCAGGACCTGACCATCACCGTGCCCGCCTCCTTTGATCCTGCGGCGCGGGAACTGACCGTCGAGGCGGCCCGGGAAGTCGGCCTGGGACAGGCCATACTGCTGGAAGAGCCACAGTCGGCACTGTACAGCTGGATCGAAAATACCCACGGCGACTGGCGCAAGCAGGCGCAGGTGGGTGACATCATTCTGGTCGTGGATGTCGGCGGCGGCACCACCGACCTGTCCCTGATCGCGGTGACCGAAACTGACGGCAACCTGGAACTGACCCGCATCGCGGTCGGTGATCACATCCTGCTGGGCGGGGACAACATGGACCTGGCGCTGGCCTATACGGTCAAGGCAAAGCTGGAAAAGGACGGCGGCAAGCGCCTGGAACCGTGGCAGATACAGGCATTGACCCATGCCTGCCGCGATGCCAAGGAAAAGATACTCAATGACCAGGAAGCGGACAATATCCCGCTGGTGATCCCCAATCGCGGATCGTCGCTGATCGGCGGCACATTGCGTTCGGAGCTGACCCGTGAGGAAGTCAACCGGGTGCTGGTGGACGGCTTCCTGCCGCAGGTGGGGGCCGATGCGCGGCCGGTGAGCCGCACCCGTACCGGTTTGCGCAGCGCCGGCCTGCCCTACGCCCAGGATGCCGGCATCACCCGGCACCTGGCCGCCTTTCTGGCCCGGCAGCTGAACGCCACCGATGAGCTGGCTGATTTTACCGTGCCCGAACAGGCCACCTTCCTGCATCCCACGGCGGTGCTGTTCAACGGCGGGGTGCTGAAGGCGCAGGTGCTGGCCGAACGGCTGATGCAGGTGCTCAACGACTGGCTGCGCAGCGAACAGGCGCCGGAGGCGAGACTGCTGGAAGGCGCCGACCTGGATCTGGCTGTGGCCCGCGGTGCGGCCTATTACGGATTCGTGCGCAAGGGCAAGGGCGTGCGCATCCGCGGCGGCACCGCAGCCTCCTATTATGTCGGCGTGGAAAGCGCCATGCCGGCCGTTCCCGGCATGCCGCCGGAAATCCAGGCGCTGTGCATCGCCCCCTTCGGCATGGAGGAAGGCACCGAAGTGGAACTGCCCGAGGATGAATTCGGGCTGGTGATCGGCGAACCGGTGCGCTTCCGCTTCTTCGCCTCCACGACCCGCCGTGAAGACCAGGTCGGTACACGCCTGGACTACTGGAACGATGAGGAACTGGAGGAGCTGGACGAAATCGAAATCACCCTGCCGCCGGAAGATCACCAACCAGGCGAGATCGTGCCGGTGCATCTCTGCGCCGCGGTCACGGAAGTGGGCACGCTGGAGCTGCAGGCGGTTTCCCGGCAGGACGGGCACCGCTGGAAGGTGGAATTCGATGTCCGCGCCGGCGAGGAACGGGCCGGTGAAGAGCAGGCTGCCGAAAGTGCCTAGACTCCCCGGCCGGCCATCGGCGGTGCTGTCCGGAAGCGCTGCAGAGCCGAGGTGATGCTACACTGATGGCCGCTTCATTCCGCTATCTGATTGGCATCGATCTTGGCACCACCCATACCGTGGTCGCCTATGCCGACAGCCAGGACCGGGAACAGCGGATCCAAATCTTCCAGATCCAGCAGCTGACCGCGCCGGGGGAAGTCGATGCCCGTCCGCTGCTGCCTTCGGTGCGCTACCACCCAGCTGAAGGCGAGCTCGCCGAAACCGACCTGGCTTTTTCCCCGACCGGGGAAAAGGCCGTCGTCGGCGAGCTGGCCCGCGTGCTGGGGGCGAAGACCCAGGGCCGCCTGGTGACCAGCGCGAAAAGCTGGCTGAGTCATCCGTCGGTGGATCACGGTGCTGATATATTGCCCTGGGGAAGCGCCGACGATATCGACAAGGTTTCGCCCGTTGCCGCCAGCGGCAGTTATCTGGCCCATGTGCGTGGTGTCTGGAACCAGCAGCATCCCGACTTTCCCATGCAAGAGCAGGAAGTGGTGATCACCGTTCCCGCATCCTTCGATGAAGCTGCACGGGCACTGACGCTGACTGCCGCGCGGCAGGCCGGGTTCGCCAAGGTGCGCCTGCTGGAGGAGCCGCAGGCGGTCTGCTACGACTGGCTGAGACGTCATCAGCAGGATCTGCAGCAGGCGCTGCAGGGTATACGCCTGCTGCTGGTCTGCGATGTCGGCGGCGGCACCACCGATTTGACGCTGATCAGGGTGGAACAGGCCGACGGCCAGCCGAAACTCAGCCGCATCGGCGTCGGCGACCACCTGATGCTGGGCGGCGACAACATCGATCTGGCCCTGGCGCACCTGGTGGAACAGCGCATCACCGGCGGCAACCGGCGGCTGTCCACGGCGGACCTGTCGCAGCTCTTGGAGCAGTGCCGGCTGGCCAAGGAGCGCCTGCTGGGCGACCAGGCTCCCGACCGTTACAAGGTCACGCTGCTGGGCAGCGGCGCGAAGCTAATCGGCGGCGCGCGCTCGGTGGAACTGGACAGGGAAGAGGTACTGAAGATTGCCCTGGACGGTTTCTTTCCCCTGTCGTCCATCGACGACCTGCCGGACCGCAAACGCAGCGGCGTCGTGGAATTCGGTCTGCCCTATGCCGCCGAACCGGCCATCAGCAAGCATATTGCCGCCTTCCTGGCCCTGCATCGGAACGCCGCCCGGGAAGCATTGGGCGGCGACAGCTTCATTCCCGATGCGCTGCTGCTCAATGGCGGCGTGTTTCGCAGTGCGCTGATCACCAGGAGGGTCCTGGATCTGCTCACCCTGTGGCGGGGCGAACCGCCCCGGCACCTGGAAAACCAGCATCCGGAACTGGCGGTCGCCTATGGCGCGGTCAGCTACAGCATGGCGCGGCGCGGCAGGCAGATCAGGATCGGCGGCGGTTCCGCGCGCAGTTTCTTCCTGTTGGTCAACGATGCCGATGGCAAGACCCAGCAGGGCGTCTGCATACTGCCGCGCGGCAGCGAGGAAGGCAGCGAAATCCTGCTCGAGGACCGCCAGTTTGCCCTGCGCCTCGGTCAGCCGGTGCGCTTCCATCTGGCCTCGCTGAGCGGTGATGCCAGCTTCAAGGCCGGCGACATCATCAGCGCCGACCACGAGCATCTGCACCCCCTGCCACCCCTGGCGGTGGCATTCGAGCAGGAACAGAGCGGCGGACAGAGCGAGGTGGCAGTGCGTCTGTCGGTCGCTTATACCGAAGTGGGCACCCTGCAGATGCAATGTGTTGCCGTGGACGACAGTGAACGGCGCTGGAACGTGGAATTTCAGATCAGGAAAAAGGGGCTGGCGGGGCAGCTCGATGCCGGTGAACTGCCGGCCAATTTTGCCCAGGCCGCCGCCGCCATCGGCAGGGTGTTCGGGACGAAATCCAGGGATATCCCCCCCAAGGCCGTGAAGAGCCTGCGCGCCGACCTGGAAAAACAGCTCGGCCCACGGAGGCAGTGGGATACGGGCACTTTGCGGGCGCTGTTTGCGGAACTGCTGGAAGGCGCCAGATACCGCCGGCGTTCCGCCAACCACGAGCACATCTGGCTCAATCTGACCGGCTATTGCCTGCGCCCGGGGTTCGGCTGCGCCCTGGATGACTGGCGGGTGGAGCAGGTCTGGAAAATCTATGCCCAGGGACTGCAGTTCGTCAACGAGGTACAGAACTGGACGGAATGGTGGACCCTGTGGCGGCGCATCGCCGGCGGCCTGGATGCCGGGGCGCAGCAGCAGCTGTTCCGGGACCTGGGCAAATACCTCAATCCGGCCTCGGCGCGGCAGGGCAATATCGCCAAACAGATCAAAAAGCGCGGCTACGAGGACATGGTGCGCCTGGCGGCGGTCCTGGAGCGGCTGGATGTCGCACAGAAAATCCAGCTCGGTGAATGGCTGCTGAAACGCCTGGAAAAGGCCAGCGAACCGCACCAGACATGGTGGGCCGTCGGCCGGATCGGCGCCAGAGTGCCCTTCCATGGCGATAGCCACGACGTGGTTCCGCCGGAAACCGCGGAACAATGGCTGCAGCAGATCTGCAAGGCGGACTGGAAAAAGATTCCGCAGGCGGGATTTGCCGCCACGCTGATCGCCCGGATGAGCGGCGACCGCGTCCGGGATCTAGATCCCGGGCTCAGAAAGCAGATTCTCGACAGATTGAAGGCCGCCAAGGCGCCACTCTCCTGGCTGCAGATGGTCGAACAGGTCAGGCAGCTGGATGCCGACGAGGAACGGCAGATCTTCGGGGAGGCCCTGCCCCCCGGCCTGACAATGCTAAGCCAGTAAGGAATGGTTACAAAATAACTTCGGCAACCCTGCCTGGGCTTATGCGGGACTGAAGTCCCGTTTCCAGTGCGAGCGCATATAAATCTACGGTGAGAATGGCGTCTTAGCCCCCCAGATTCCGCAAGCTACATCCGGGCTACATTTGAATCAGGATTTGCCGCGTTGTTCATGTCGATGAGCGCTGGAAACTGTAGCCCGGATGCAGCCTCAGCGGAATCCGGGAAAAACCGCCTCAACCCGGCCAGGGCAACCTTCTAAGGGTAGTTCTCCTGATGGATTACCATATCCTTTTGGTTTTGCAGAAATTCATATGCGCTCGCCCTGGCCTCGTTTTGCAATTGTCCGGCTTCATCGTTGCAACATCAGTTGCATGGCGCATTATCGGCCTGATCACGCTCCTGCAATAATCCAGCACAATCTGCTGGTTCCTGTTCGTGGAATCTCCCAACCAGCCTGGATATCAGAAGCAGGTGACGAAATCCAGCAGCCGCTCCTGGCATTCGAAGAAAATCTGCGGATATTTGATGCGTATGCCTATCTTCAGCAGGGACTCGAACACGACAGCGGCTATCATCAGCCGCGCACAGGCGCCCCACAGCCGGTGACCGGTCTTGTCGGAACAGCGCCACAATGCCACCCCCCACCAGATGCTCGGCGTAAACAGAATGACATGCAGCGTGTCCCAGCTGGATACGCTGATCATGCCGTTTTTCACCAGGTGGTCGAACAGCAGCAATGCGGCGTTCAACAGCAGGAAATAGGGCCAGAAAATCTTCCACAGCGGCATGTTGCCGGTCCAGCTTTGAAACAGATAGTCACGGAAGGAAAAGGCATGGCGTTGATACTGCCAGTGATGGTCGGGATCGGGCGTGCTGATGTAGATGACGCTGAACAGCCCCAGCACGATCACGAACAGTTCCGCCAGCGTGGCCAGCGTCGTGTAGAGGAAGATGATGGGCAGGGTATTGACGAACATGACTTTTGCCGCTCGATTTCAACAAAGCCTGCGATTCTCACCCATGCGGCGCCGGTCGTCAAGAAGTCTTGCCAGCACATCACCCTATCTCACTGCCATTCCGACGCATCAGTTGTCCCGTCGGCAAGAGGCGGATTCTTGGCGGTTTTGGTGTGTGGCAGAGGCCTGGCATGGCAAAAGACTTCTCCCTCCGAACGGGATGACAAGAGGGCAGGTTTTGTCGGTACTAAAGTTTCGGAGTTCAGAAAGACAGAATAACTTGTTGATTGTAAATGAATAGTGCGCTCTAAAGAGGTATAATATTGGGAACTTGAAATCCAAATC
>JANEMG010000289.1 GCA_024511045.1 Gammaproteobacteria bacterium
CGGTCAGTTTGGTTTCTGAAAGATCGGCTCCCTGCAGATTCGCTCCGGACAAGTCCGCGGCGTCGAGATCGGCGGAGAACAACCGGGCATTTTTCAGGTTGGCGCCGGTCAGGTTGGCAAACTGCATCATCGCCCGGCTGAGGTCGGCGCCGGAGAGGTCAGCTCCGGAAAGATTGGCCTTGTTCAGGTTGACGCGCATCAGTCCCATGGGCTGGTTCTTCATGTCCGCCCCCCACCGGGCATTGCGAATATTGGCGTTGCTCAGGTCGGCGCGGTCCAGAATGGCGATGATGCGGCTGCCCTCGAGGTTGGCGTTGCGCAGGTTCGCGCCCACCATGCTCACCGCGAAGATGCTGACATTGGACAGGTCTGCTCCGGCAAGGTTGATCCCGGTCATCACCGTCAGGTCCAGATTCAGGCCGGACAGGTTGCAGTCGCTGAGATCGGCGCCCCTGAGGTCGGCGCCCCACAGGTCGGCGTTGCGCAGATCCAGGCCGGACATGTCGACGCCTTTCAGATCCTTTCTGCGCAGATCGGCGGGGTGCTGTTTGTCGGCCCGGGCGAGGCGCCGCTCGATTTCCGCACGGTCCAGGTCTGCAGCGAATACAGCACCAGTACCTGCCGGCAGGAGGGATGTGGCCAGCAGGCAGGAAAGGATGGTGGTTCGAATGGTCATGGGCTTATGATCTCTAGGATTAGCGGCAGGGTTGCTCGATAAAAGTGCCGGGCAGGCATCGTGTCAGCCCCCGGCGCCGGATCGATGCCGGCCGGGGAATGCTGAATTCAATCGAGGGATGACGATGCGACATGAAAGGCGTCGGAATAGATGTCCTGCATCGATGCGCCATTGAGAAAGGCCTGCTTCTTGGTCTGGTTGACCATGTCCGGATGGCCGCACAGATAGACGCGCCAGCCCTTCAGGTCCGGAATGGCGGCAAGCGCCACGTCATTGGCGCGGCCTCTGGCGACGCCGGCAGGCGGGTCGCCTTGGGAAATGCAGGGAGTGTAGTGGAAATTCGGATATTCCCGCTGCAGCTGCCGCATTTCCTCGATCCAGTACAGACCGTCCATTTCCCGGCTGCCGTGGAACAGATGGATGGGGCCGGTGTGGCCATGATGCAGCGCCTCAGTGGCGATGCCGGCCAACGGCGCCAGGCCGCTGCCGGTGCCGATCAGCAGCAGCCCCTGGTCCTGTCTTTCCGGCAGGTAGTAGCACAGGCCCTGTGGGTCGGAAACCTCTATGGTATCGCCGACCTGCAGTTCCTGGTGCGCCCATTCACTGAACCTCCCCCCGGCCAGGCGGCGGATATGGAAGGTCAGATGCGTGGCATGCATGCGGCTGTTGGCGATGGAGTAGCTGCGCGTCAGGCCATCGGCGCGCTTCAGCTTGACGAATTGTCCGGCATAGAAGTCCAACGGGTCCTTGCACTCGATGGTCAGCAGCAGGGTTTCCGGATTGAGCAGCTGCTTGTCGGTGACGATGGCCTCGGTAAAATAATCCGGCAGCTTGCTGCGTGTGATGACCATGTCCTGCTCCGGGTAGCACAGACAGGCCAGAAAATATTTCTGCCGGCACAGTCCGGCGCGCAGGCCGCGCTGTGATGCTTCCGGCGGGGTTACATCCTCGCTGCGCACCAGGCAACTTTGACAGGCGCCCTGCTGGCAGCTGTAGGGAATATCGATCTTTTCCCGGAGCAGGGCGTCGAGGACGGTTTCACCCTCCTGACACAAGGCTTCCTTGCCATCCAGGGTTATTTTTCGTTGGGTCATCACAACACAGTTCCTGCAATTATCTGCCCAGTACGTCATTGCGGGTGCTTTCCGCAATCGCTGCCACCTCGTCGATCAACTCCTTGGGCACCTTCAATTCCTCCAGCGTACCAGTCAGGTGCTCCATCACGGCATCGAGATGGGTGTCGTTCAGACCTTTCTCGACCAGATGTGCATGGGCCTTGCGCATGTCGGCGCCGGTATAGTTGTTGGGACCGCCGAAGGCCATGGTCAGGAAGGCCTTTTGTTTGGCGGCCTGCTTTTCCATGTCGACGTTTTCGAAAAAGCGGTTGATGCGGTGATCGCTCAGCACACGGCGGTAGAAAATATCCACCGCGGCATCCACGGCCGCTTCGCCGCCGAGTTTTTCGAACAGGGATTGGTTTTCTGCTGCTTCTTCAGTCATTTCTTTTGTACCTCTTTATAATTATATTATTGAATAATAACCGGGTGTAATTGCCCGTTCGTAGTGTAACCATGTCTTGGCCTTTTCGCAACAGGATTGCCGACAGATGCGTTATATTGCATGGCGCCGGTTCGTTCGTTGCTGTTTCATCGTTCCGACGGCAGGGCATCCTGGGGGTCGCCGCCGGCCTGCTGCCTGTTCCGGTAGATCAGAAAATACACCACCGGAATGACGAACAGGAAAAGCCGGTGGAGGCGAAGATGCCGAAGATGAAGCTCCAGGCCAGTCCGGAAAAGATCGGGTCGAGAATGATCACCACGGCGCCGAACATCGCCGCGCCGGCGGTTAGGAAAATCGGCCGCAGCCGGGTGGCGCCGGCCTCTATCAGCGCATCGGTCAGGGACGGGCAGTCTTCCCGCTGCTGGGTGCGCTGGATGAAATCGATCAGGATGATGCCATTGCGCACCACGATCCCGGCCAGCGCGATCATGCCGATCATTGCCGTGGCGGTAAAGAATATCTGGTCGCCGTAGCCGGCGACCGGCTCGGTAAACAGCACATTGAGCAGCCAGAAGCCGGGCATGATGCCGATGATGGTCAGCGGTATCGCGATCATCATGATCAGCGGCAGGCCAAGGGACCCGGTCTGTCCCACCAGCAGCACGTAGATCATCAGCAATGCCGCGCCAAAGGCGATGCCCAGATCGCGGAAGACATCGACGGTGATCTTCCATTCCCCTTCGCCGCCCAGTTCCGCCTGGTAGCCTTCCGGCAGGGGCTGGTCATCGAGGCTGCCATACAGATCGATGATCGCCTCGACAGGGCTGCGCCCGGCGGTTTCACCCACTACATAGGCCAGCCGGCGCAGGTTCTTGTGATAGATGGTCTGTTCGGCGGGCTCCCTGACCACGCTGCCCAGTTCACTCAGCGGCACCAGTTCGCCGGTTTTGCTCTTAACCCTGAGGCTGAGCAGCTTGGATTCATAGGTCCTCAGGTTGCGCGGCAGCTGCAGGTTGATTGCCAACGGAAATCGTTCACTGGGCACATGCAGCGTACCGGCGTACTGTCCCTGCAGGGCAATGCGCATCGTGTCGGCCACCTGCTGCACCGTCACGCCGGTCAGTGCGGCTTTCACCCGGTCAATGCGGAAGGTGATTTTTTCATGCTCGGCAATGGAGAAATCATCGACATCGACCATGCCTTCGGTGTTCTCGAAGCGCTTTCGGATGTCCCTGGAGACGGCGATGATTTCACTGTAGTCGGCATCGGCCGGACCATAGACCTCAGCAACCACGGTGGACAGCACCGGTGGACCGGGCGGCAGTTCGACGATTTTCACGTTGGCGCCGTATTTTTCGGCTATGGCCTCGACAGCGTCGCGGATACGCAGGGCAATCTGATGGGAGTTCTGTTCACGCTGCTCCTTGGGCAGCAGATTGACGC
>JANEMG010000290.1 GCA_024511045.1 Gammaproteobacteria bacterium
GGGCATGACGCCTTTGGAAGGGCTGGTGATGGGGACCCGCAGCGGTGACCTGGACCCGGCCATCCCGTTTTACCTGGCCAGGCAATGCGGGCTGGACATCGACGCCCTCGATTCGCTGCTTAACAGGGAGAGCGGGCTGAAAGGCATCTGCGGTGAGAACGACATGCGCAACATCGGCGAAGCCGCCGGACGGGGTGACCGGCAGGCGGGACTCGCCCTGAGCCTGTTCTGCTACCGGGTGAAGAAATATATCGGCGCCTATGCAGCGGCCCTCGGCGGCGTGGATTGCGTTGTCTTCACCGGCGGTATCGGGGAAAATTCGGCGCTGGTCCGTGACATGAGCTGCCAGGGCATGGAATGGCTGGGCGTGGTCATCGATCGGGAGAAAAATAATCTGCGTGAAAAGCGGATACGGGAAATCCAGGCGGCGTCCGGCAGGGTCGCAGTGCTGGTCGTCCCCACGGACGAGGAACGCGAGATTGCCAGGCAGACTCTGCAGGTGATCGAGAACTCCTGATGGGATTTCTTTGCCACCGCCAGACTAGATAGTTAGCATCTATAAACACCCATCCTTGGGGTGTTTATAGAAAGAAAACAGCAAATGCGATTGGCTGTTTGTAACTACTCACCCATAGGGGCCCGAGTAGTTACGGCTGTTTTATTCATAATCAACGCCTTGTGGGCATTGATTATGCCGGCACGTCCTTGTGCCGGGTCAGTTCCCGTCATTTATAGACGGGAACTAGATATTCGCCTGGAAGCGCATCTGCAGGATATGGGGATTGTCGTTGCCCTGTACCGCGCCATTGTCATCGGCATTGGCATCGGTATCGACGAAGATGTAATTGAGCATTATGCGAAACTGCCGGTGCAGGTACCAGTTGATGCCGAAGGTCACGTTCCGTTCGGTGCCGCCGGTAATGTCCCTGTCGGTCAGGTCGATGCTGCTGTAGCGCGCGGCGAGTTCCACCGCGCCGTAGTCATGGACGGGCTCTATTTTGCCGAAGATGCCGTTTTTGAGGAATTTGCGGGATTCACCGGTGGGAAACCAGCTCAGGTAGGTATACCAGCCATGAAAACCTACAGTATCGAAATCACCCTTGCGCATCACCGTGGTATCGATGTATTCAGCCTGCAGCGACCATGGTCCGGCAATAGCCACGACGTCGAGGCCCCAGCGCAGTAGCGATTTGGTTCCCGGTATGACGCCGGTATTGACATAACGGATATCGGTGATGCCGGATTCTGGGCGTGAGCGGAAAAATATTTTCTTTGCTCGCCAACATTCCGATAGGAAAAGGAAGCGCCTGCATGAATGACGCCTGTTTCGTGCTGCAGCGGCGTCGCCGACAGGTAGCCGGTAAAGCCGCGCCCCAGGGAGCCCTGGTCTTTTGCTTCCGAAAGCTGCCTGGAAAAGAATCCGCCCATGACAAACCATTTTTCGCCGCCGGTGGCCACGCTGACGCCCAGGGTGGAACCAGGGGCGAAAGCGTTGGGGAGGGCCCGTTCCATGAAGGTCATGTTCAGGGAGCTGGTCATCTGCTCCAGGCTGAAGGGTTCCGTCTGCTGTCCGATCGTGACCACGGTCCGGTCGAAGCCCAGGTAACGGAAGAAAGCATCGTCCAGGGCCACGCCCGCGGCATCGACCCGGCCGCCGCTGGTGAAGCCTGCCAGGCTGAACCGGTAGCCCCAGTTCTGACTGAGCTTGCCGGTCATGTCCACTTGCAGGGTCCGCATGCCGATGCCATTGTCCCCCAGATGGTTTTTGTCATTGAAATAATGCACGATGTCCAGGTACAGGCGGCCTCCAACTTTCAGGGTGAAAGGATACTCGTCGAAGGTCAGTTCAAAACCGCGTTGCGGAGAGAGCCTGAAATAGGCGGATCCCCAGCTCGTGGCAAGGAACCCCTCCTGGCGTTCCCTGGCGGTGAACTCGGGTTTCGTCGTCATTTCGTCAGTGTCCTTGAAGGGTTTGCGCTCGGGATGTTCCATCTCAGCATGCTGTTCCGCGCCGCCTGCGTACACGGAAAATCCATACAGCATGAGCAGCAGGAAAATGGTCTTGCGCAGGGGTGTCGGTTGGTAAGGCACTGGGGAAAAAGGTTCTTTGTTTTGCAGCGGTTGATTCTTCAGAAGAATTATTCAGAGGGCTTGATGAACACTGCCTTGTGGTCATGGTTGATGCCAGTACATCCTTGTGCCGGGTTGGAGCCCTTTATCCAGAGGCGGACACTACAATCAATGTTTGGATAAATTCAGCATGCCATGCTTGCCTTTCCTGTCAAGGAATAATGGCGCGCCGCTATGCTAAAAACGCCGTGCGCAGACAGGCGGGCGCACAAGTATAGCAAAATCCCAATCGCGGGGGACGATGGATGGGCGGAGCAGCAGGTCAGAGAATATCGGCTTATGTGTTCCAGGATTGCGCTGGCGCCGCATCCTGGCTGCCGGGTAATTTTTATCGACGTCGGTACAAGAAGTTTCCAGCGTAGCCCGGAAGGAGCTTGCGGAATCCGGGAAAAACCTGTCCGAGTGCTATGATCCTGTCTGCGCGGAAATGAGTGGTTTGAAAATGGACGCAAATAGGGGATAATTTACAGCGTGCCCGATACATGGCTTGCGATTTTTTGCATGACGGTATTATCTCGTTTCGTTGTCAATGTTACTGTGTGGGGTGCGACTTCTTGCGCCCATAGTCGGGCGTCCGCACGCAAAAAATCACTGGTTTCCTGAATTTGCGTTCACCGCTGCCGTTTAATTTACCAATATGTTAGAAATAGAATACAAAGTACGGGAAGAGGACCTGCTGCACTTCAATGTCGCGCGGTCCAAGGAAAACAAACATGTACAGAGCACCCTGAAAAGGCACACTTTCATTATTCCCGGCGCGCTGATCATTTTTGCGCTGTTCATGTGGGCTTTTCAGAACGATGTCAAGACGGCACTCTATATAGGCTTTATCGGCCTGGCCTGGGGGGTTTCTTCACCGATAATGGTGAAATGGGATCTGAAGCGGCAGATATTGAAAAGTTACAGCGACAAGGAAAAAGTCAATATCCTCGGGGACTACAAGCTGAAAATCGAGCCCCATTATCTGCTGGAGAAATCGCCCAGCGGCAAACACAAATATTCCTGGAACGAACTGCTGCGGGTGGAATATGGCGACCAATATGTCTATATCTATGTCGATCTCGATGCCGCCCTGATCATCCCGGTGGAAACCGTGACCTCTGGCAACCTGGAGGAATTTGCCGAACAGGTGGAAAAGCTGATCGATCGCCATTCCTCGTAGGGACAGGTTTTCAAACCACAAATGACCGCTGAGTCAATCGGCTTTTCGGCGAATTAGTGTTCTTTCATTTTGTTGACATCAAAAAAAACCAGTGATTCCCTGGATTGTGGTTTTCTCATTGGTATGCCTGGCCGTTTGTGTTGATTCCAGTATTCATGACGATGCTGTTTATGCCTGTTTCAATAGGCAAGAGATAAAAGCGGCTCTATAGAGGTAAATGCAAAACTCGAAAAGCCAGTGAATTTTTTGGCTAACTGGCGCCAAAACAAGGGGATAAGGAGGGGCGTGTCTGGTGCCTATTTGTTATGATAGGCGCTCCAAAACTCA
>JANEMG010000291.1 GCA_024511045.1 Gammaproteobacteria bacterium
CTACGTCAACTTTCTGTGCTTTTTGTCATGTACAGAGGAGTTTTGGAGCGCCTATCATAACAAATAGGCACCAGACACGCCCCTCCTTATCCCCTTGTTTTGGCGCCAGTTAGCCAAAAAATTCACTGGCTTTTCGAGTTTTGCATTTACCTCGCTTATAAGCGCTTTAATGCATGGGAAGGAAAAGAGGTGCTGCATTGATCTAAATGACAGACAAACTGACAAGACTTGGCCTCAATCGAACATGGTAATCAATTTGAAAATGGCCGAAGCTTGTGGGTAATCAGGATTGATTTTGTTTCGGGGAAGCGCTGAATAAAGCCAGGCTGGTGTTGTTCAGTGCGTACCCTGTGCAGATGATGCAGCCGTGATGTCTGGCGTTCGCCGGAAATCGCGGCTGCTGCAGGTTGTGCCTGACTTATCGGATCGACTGCTGGTAGGTGACGGAAAAATCTTCCAGGCGCGGCAGTGCTTCTTCCAGGTTTTCTTCATAGGCGGGACTCATGGAATCGAATCCGACCCGGTACAGATAGAAAAGCTGGTCCCGAATGAAATTCCCTACCGCCCTCAGTTCTCCGGAGTAATGATAGTGGCCACGCAATTGCCGTGCCTGCGAGAAGTTGCGGCCGTCGGTAAAGACCGGGAAATTCAGTTCGATGAGCTGGAATTTGTCCAGGTCCCCTGCGATTGCGGCAATGTTCTGGTCCGGTTCCAGCCGGACGCCCAGCCTGCCGGAACGCTGCAGCAGCTGTTCTTTTTCCGCCTGCCAGCGTGGCAGGGTGACGACGATATCGCCATTCGGCAGGGGGGCATCGTCGGCAACGAAAGTCCAGTTGTCGTCGACTATCTTTTTTTCTTTAATTATTTTCATACACTCGCTCTTTGAAAGGGTCGATGCCAAGCCGTTTCACCGTGTCCAGGAATTTTTCCCCGGTGCGGCGATTTTCCACATAGACCTCAAGAATATTGCCGATGGCCCGGGTGATCTGGTCTTTTGCCAAGGCAGGCCCCAGGCGCTGGCCGATGGCGGCCTGGTTTTCCGAACAGCCGCCCAGGGTGATCTGGTACCACTCTGCGCCTTTTTTGTCCACGCCCAGGATGCCGATATGGCCCACGCTCTGATGCGCGCAGCCGTTCATGCAGCCGGACATGTTGATGTTGATTTCACCCAGGTCGTGGACATAATCCAGGTCGTCCAGGGCTTCGTTGATTTCCCTGGCGATGCCGATCGAGCCGGCATTGGCCAGGGAGCAGAAATCCAGTCCGGGGCAGCAGATCATGTCCGTGGCAGTGCCGATGTTGGCAGTGGCCAGGCCGAGGCCATCGAGTTCCTGCCACAGGGCATGCAGGTCTGCCTGTCTGACATCGGCAAACAGCAGGTTCTGCCGGTGGGTGCTGCGTACTTCGCCGAAGCTGTAACGGTCGGCCAGATCGGCGATGGCGTCGAGCTGTTTGTCGGTGATGTCTCCGGGCGGTGAGTCTGGTGCCTTCAGGGACACGAAGGCGGCCCGGTAGCCTGGGATTTTGTGCTCCCGGGTGTTGAATTGCACCCAGGAGGCGAAAGTCTGGTCCTGCTCCAGATGCCGCTGGAAGCTGGGGTCCTGGTCTGCGTCCGGGTCGTAGGCGGGGGGGGCGAAAAAGGCTTTCATCTGCGCGATGCGTTCGTCGCTCAACTCCATGCCGTCCTTGATGCGCTGCCATTCCTCCTCGACCATCCCGGTGAATTTCTCCACGCCCGTTTCCTTGACCAGGATTTTGATGCGCGCCTTGTATTTGTTGTCCCGGCGTCCGTAGAGATTGTAGATGCGCAGTATCGCTTCCAGATAGGACAGCAGGTGCTTCTTTTCCAGGTAGGGACGGATGGTCTTGGCGATGATCGGTGTACGCCCCAGGCCGCCGCCAGCCATGACCTGGAAGCCGATTTCACCCTGATCGTTGGTGACCAGATGCAGGCCGATGTCGTGCAGCTGCGTTGCGGCGCGGTCGGTCTCCGCACCGCTGACGGCAATCTTGAATTTGCGCGGCAGGTAGGCGAATTCCGGGTGGAAAGTGGACCATTGGCGGATGATTTCGCAGTACGGGCGCGGGTCTTCGATTTCATCCTTGCAGACCCCGGCCAGGTGGTCGGTGGTGGTGTTGCGCAGGCAGTTGCCGCTGGTCTGTATGGCATGCATCTGCACGCTGGCCAGATGTTCCAGGATCTCGGGGACCTGTTCCAGCTGCGGCCAGTTGTACTGGACGTTTTGCCGGGTGGAGATATGAGCATAGCCCTTGTCGTAGGTGCGTGCAATTTCGGCGAGCTTGCGCAGCTGTTTTGCCGACAGCAGGCCATAGGGGACGGCGACCCGCAGCATCGGCGCGTGGGTCTGGATGTAAAGGCCGTTCATCAGTCGCAGGGCCCGAAACTGGTCTTCGGGAAGTTTTCCCTGCAAAAAGCGGTCGGTTTGTTCCTTGAATTGGGCGACGCGTTCTTCGAGGAGGGTCTGGTCGTCGTGGCTATATCGATACATAGGTGATGGTCAAGTCCAGCATGGTTTATCCGGAAACAAATTTTTTATAATATAACGCGAGTCATAAAATGACAAAGATTATCGTTAAATGGTACTATTCGCAGCAGAAAATCTTATTCTGATTTACTTGGCAGTTCCTGATTGCGTGTCGACTACAGACGCTGTTCGTGCCGCGATGCAGCGTGGTTCGTCAGTCGCGGTTGTCTGGATGGCGTTTTGCGGCCAATTCCGCACGCAATCGGCGCTGCTGTTTTCTGTTTTGAACTAGACAAGGGGGAGGCTGTTTTGTTGCGTTTATTTGTTGTTCTTCTGGCATTGCTGTTGCCAGAACTGGCCTTGGCGGGTGATTTCAAGAATCTCGGGATGACTGGAACCGAACGGGGAATCTATACCGTTCTGATCTTCATCATCGCCTATGGTTTCGTCATGGCCGAGGAATTCACCGGGCTGCGCAAGTCCAAGCCGGTCATTCTCGCGGCAGGCATCATCTGGGCGCACGCCGCCTACCTGGCAAGTTCCGCCGGGATTCCTGTCGAGGAGATGCACCGGGTATTCGAAAACAACCTGATCGAATATGCGGAGCTGCTGCTGTTCCTGCTGGTGGCGATGACCTATATCAACGCCATGGCGGAGCGCAATGTCTTCGAGGCCCTGCGTTCCTGGCTGGTGCACAAGGATTTCGGCTACCGGAAGTTGTTCTGGATCACCGGCATCATCACTTTTTTTCTGTCCGCGGTAGCCGACAACCTGACTGCTGCCCTGCTGGTGGGCGCAGTGGTCATGGCGGTGGGCGCCAACAACAAGCAATTTGTCGCGGTGGGGTTCGTCAATCTGGTGGTCGCGGCCAATGCCGGCGGCGCATTCAGTCCCTTCGGCGACATCACCACCCTGATGGTCTGGCAGGCGGGCTATGTGGAATTCTTCGATTTCTTCAAGCTGTTCATTCCCTCTGTGGTCAACTATATCGTGCCTGCCGCGTTCATGCATTTCGCGATTCCTGATGAACCGGCCAGCCATGCCGCCGAGGAATCGATGGTGAAGATGAGGCCGGGCGGCATCCAGGTTTGTGCCCTGTTTGCGCTGACCATTGCCA
>JANEMG010000292.1 GCA_024511045.1 Gammaproteobacteria bacterium
CGTATGCCTACTTTGTTTCTCCTCTGCGCTATCGCACCCCGGATAAACAGTGCGGCCCTGGTCGCTACCGAGGACTAACCGCCTTCGCTTCGCTCTCCATGGCGGTCAGCGGAGGCAGAACTGCTGTGATCCTTTCTGAGCAGTTTGACGAAGGACGCCTGGAGAATCTATGATGCAGGACATAGCATTGCAATATCTGTCATGAAAACCATCATGCGCCACTGCCAATAATGAAAAAGCTGCTTTTGTTGATCATCCTGTTGATCAGTTACGGCTCTCTGTATCCTTTCGATTTTCAGCCCATGACGCTGGCTGATGCGCTGCACAGAATCTATCCTGTCGAATACGACCGGGCTTCACATATCGGCGATATTCTGGCCAATATCATCATTTTCCTGCCCTTTGGCTTCACCGGTTATTTTGCCCTTTCCGGATCGCCAGTAATGCGCGTTGCGCTGGTCGTCCTG
Organism: Gammaproteobacteria bacterium; assembly: GCA_024511045.1. Taxonomy (GTDB): domain Bacteria; phylum Pseudomonadota; class Gammaproteobacteria; order Methylococcales; family Methylomonadaceae; genus JANEMG01. The sequence continues at coordinate 468 of JANEMG010000292.1, forward strand.
CTCAGCATCGTTGCCGGTTTCGGCCTGCAGGTTTTGCAGGTTTATCTGCCAAGCCGCGATCCCAGCCTGTTCGATGGCCTGTTGAATGTCTTCGGCGCCTGCGCAGGAATCCTCACGGTGGCGTTCAGCAGCGCCCTGATGGACAGAATCCCGGCCATCAAAGTGTCCATCAGCATTCCTTTGCTGCTGATCGTCAGCTGGTTCGCTTACAAACTGATGCCCTTCGTTCCGAGTCTGGACTGGCAGGCAATCATGGACAGCGTCAAGCCGGTGTTTTTGCAGCCTGTTTTTGACTGGCTGCAGTTTGCCCAGACATTGGTCGGCTGGCTGCTGGTTTTTTATCTTGCCGGACAAATAATCCCCGCACTCAAAAAAAGTCACCTGCTGCTGCTTCCACTGGCCTGTTTTTTCCTCCAGGTCCTCATTGTCAACAATGTCGTGACCCTGGCCAATGTCGCTGGCGGCTTGACAGCGTTCGCTATCTGGCTGCCGCTGGGGAAATCCCGCCAAATGCCGCAAATTCTGTTGTTCAGCGTATCGCTGTTGCTGCTGCTGAAGGGACTCGCACCCTTCACGCCAACCGCGTTGTCCACTGATTTTCACTGGCTTCCCTTCAGTGGTTTCTTGAGCAACTCCATGTTTTACAATACGCTGTCTTTTTTCGAGAAATTCTTTTTTTATGGTGGTTTTATCTGGCTGCTGTACAGCCTTGGACTGAACTTGACGAAAGCGGCGATGATCGCCGTGCTGTTTTTGCTGGGCATCGAATTTGCCCAACGCTATGTGACCCAGCATACTGCGGAAATTACCGACCCTGTCCTGGCCATCCTGATCGCCTTTACATTCCATCTGCTGCTGAAAAAAACCACGGAACCCGCGGAGAAAGCCCCTGACAAGTCCTACACCTTCACCCTCATACCATTGACTTCGATAACAGCCAGCCAGCTGCCGCGGCAGGGCCTGCAGTTCACCCGCCTGCCTTTCAAAGTCGGCCGGGCAACCAGCAATGAAGCACCCGGCCGGCATGCCCATGGCCTGCGGCTGCATGATTACATGCCCTATCAATTGTCCAGGGATCATTTCGTGATTTTGATACATAGAGGTAAACCCGTGCTCAGAGACAGCAGAAGCACCCTGGGAACCACCGTCAACGGGATTGCCTGCGCCGGGCAGCAAAACCGTGAAGTCGCGCTGAAACTCGGCGACAATGAAATTGTTGCCGGCAAATCCCGGACGGATTACCGCTTCAATGTCCATATCAGCCTGTCGGAAACGGCTACAGAAGCGGGCCTCGCCCAGGCAGATGCATGACTGCGCGCCGCTTCCGATCAAACCCGCCCGAAACGGCTCCACTGCGACGCTTTCCTGAAACTGGCGGCCATCCAGTCACTTGGCGATGCAGATTTTGTCATTGCTGATAGACTGCAGAAAAACTATAATCCCAGTCCATGCAACTTGCTCTTACCGCCCTGGGCGCCAATCAGACCAATTTTCTGCCGGAAATCATACGGGCAGTCAGTGAATGTCAATGCAAAATCATCGATATCCGCTGCTCCCGGCTGGCCAATGCAACGGCAGCGCATCTGCTCATCGACAGCAACTGGAATCACATCGCCCGACTGGAAACGATGCTGGAATTGCTGGAAAGTCAGCTGAATATCAACATCCACAAACTGCGCCCGGAAAGCCAGGGCCAGGACAGGAAACTGCTGCCCTATTCCCTGGAGACGGTATCCATCTACCAGGACGGGCTGCTCCAGGACATCCTGGCCTTCCTGAACGCGCGCAGCATCATCATCGATGAAATGACCGGCAGCAGCTACCAGGCGGCGTATCTTCAAACCCAGGTTTTCTCCACCAAGTTCGTGTTGTTCATCCCGGCTGGAACGCAGCTGCTCTCGCTGCGTGAGGAATTTCTCGATTTCTGTGATCAGCTGAACATAGACGCCATTCTGGAACCGATAAAACGATAGGTAATCGTCATGAGCCAAATCAGCGTAGGCAAACCCGTGCCGGATTTCGAACTTCCGGCCACCGGCGGGAAAAACATCCGCCTCTCCCATTATCGCGGTAAAAATGTCGTCCTGTATTTCTATCCAAAAGACAATACGCCTGGCTGCACCCAGGAAGGCAAGGATTTCCGGGACCACCATGCACAATTCCAGGAACTGAACACCGTCATCCTGGGCGTTTCCCGGGACAGCGTGAAAATGCATGAAAACTTCAAAAACAAGCATCAACTGCCCTTCGACCTGCTATCGGACCAGGAGGAAAAACTCTGCCAGTTGTTCGACGTGATCAAGATGAAAAACATGTACGGCAAACAGGTACGCGGCATAGAGCGCAGCACCTTTCTGATCGATTCCCAAGGTGTGCTGCGCCACGAATGGCGAAAAGTGAAAGTGAAAAACCATGTCGAAGATGTGCTGCAAAAACTGCAGGAACTGGCTGCGGAGGAGACTGGAAACGCGCCATGAATATTACGGATTTTCCCGGCAAGAAGCTGTTCGTTCTGGACACCAACGTGTTGATGCACGATCCCACCGCGCTGTTCCGCTTCAAGGAGCACAATATCTTCATCCCCATGATCGTGCTGGAGGAGCTGGACCATGCCAAGCGGGGCATGTCCGAGGTGGCGCGCAACGTCAGACAGGTCAGCCGCTTCCTGGACGAACTGATTTCCGGCAGCGACCAGCAGAATATCGCCGATGGCATCCCCCTGTCGCGCATCGAACATGCGCCGCAAACGGACGATGATTTCGCCGGGCGGCTGTTTTTTCAGACCCGGCACATGTCGTCGCTGCTTCCCAAGGGACTGCCCGGAGAAATTGCCGACAACTCCATCCTCAACGTCGTCCTGGCGCTGAGCAAGGAATTGCCGGAAAGCAAGGTCATCCTGGTGTCGAAAGATATCAACATGCGCATCAAATCAGCGGCCCTGCAGATCCATGCCGAGGACTATCACCAAGAGTGTCGCTACCTCGTGATAGATTTTGGGATATCCAAGTCTCCAAAATCGACTCGCTAACGCGACAGCCATTATTGCCCCGGCCGTCCTGCGTCCGTGCCGCTTCGCCACACCTTCGTAAACTCGGCGCTGGCTACGCAGCACTCCCTCAAATGACTGGACGCGAC
>JANEMG010000293.1 GCA_024511045.1 Gammaproteobacteria bacterium
TAAGCGTTCTATTGAGGTGTGATTTGGATTTCAAGTTCCCAATATTATACCTCTTTAGAGCGCACTATTCATTTACAATCAACAAGTTATTCTGTTTTTCTGAACTCCGAAACTTTAGTTAGAAAATAGCATACTTCTTGGTTGGAGCTAGTTTCTATGGCAAAACATAAGCACATAACCGAGCCCGATGCTTTTGGCTATCAGGTTCGCATCGTCAGGCGCGGCAAAGAAAACAGCCGTTATTTTTCACACAGACTATGGGGCGGCAAAAACAAATCCCTGAAGGCGGCAATCGCCTGGCGGGACCAAATGCTGGTCGCGTTGAAAGGTAGCAGGACGCGCTTTCTCAAACCCCCAAAAAACAAAACCACGACAGGAGTCACCGGTGTATCCAGAACCATCAAATATGATCATCGCAAGAATAAAAGCTATCTATGCTATACCGTGTTCTGGGTCAAGAATGGCAAATCGCGGAACAAGACCTTTCAGGTTGGGAATGTCGAAAAGGTTTCCGCTGACGACGAACTGCATGCGTTTCGGACGGCCAGACTGTTCAGAAGCTGCTACGAGTTCGCCATCGACAATGATCTGCCGTTCAAGGACGATCAGTTTGCCGGCTGGAAAAAAACACGGCTGTATGAAGATCCCTCATTGGCTGCCGCTTGAATCCACAGTCGAAGCTTCGTGGTGAAGATGCGTTGGGCGGCTTGTAAAGCCCGGCGTATTGCAGCGCCTTGCCTGAAAACCCCGGGTTGCGGACGCACCGTTCACCGTTTCCTGAAGCTGTCAGGATAACAGTTCGGCAAGCAATGCCGCCAGAGCCGGCTTCTGCCGGGTTTTTCTCAGCCGCTCGGAAATCACGATGCTTTTCAGCTGCATCAGCGCCTGATCGAAGTCATCGTTGACCAGCAGATAATCGTATTCGTCGTAGTGCTGCATTTCCGCCACGGCATCCTGCATGCGCCGGGATATGATCAGCTCGCTGTCCTGACCGCGCTTCCTAAGGCGCTGCTCCAGTACCGCTGTCGAAGGCGGCAGAATGAAAATGGACAGGCATTCCGGCATTTTTTTTCTGATCTGCCGGGCACCCTGCCAGTCGATTTCAAGGATCACATCGCTGCCGGCATTCAGGTTTTCCGTGACTGTCTGTCGTGCGGTACCATAGTAGTGGTCGAAAACCTGGGCGTATTCCAGGAAGTCCTGCTGCGCCAGCATCGCCTGAAATTCCTCTTCCGAGACGAAGTAATAATCCCTGCCGTGTATTTCTCCCGGCCGCTGCTGGCGGGTGGTATGGGAAACGGAAACCAGCAGGTCGTCCAGGTCGGCAGCCATCTGCTTGACCAGTGAAGTCTTGCCAGCGCCGGAAGGCGCGGAAATGATATAAAGTTTGCCAGTGTTCATGATCTTCCTGGTGAGATATCCGGGTCAAGCTCCACTAACGCCTGTCTATGCCAGGAAAATGCAGCGGCGTTTTCCCAGTGGCTGGCAATGGAGCAATGCACCCCCTTGAGCCGCATGCTATTCAATATTTTGCACCTGCTCCCGCATTTGCTCGATCAGCACCTTGAGTTCGATGGCGATCTGCGTCATTTCCTTGTCCGACGACTTGGACCCCAGGGTATTGGCTTCGCGATTCATTTCCTGCATCAGGAAATCCAGCCGCCGGCCGACAGGCTGGTCCTGCTGCAACGTATGCAACACCTCGGCCACATGGGTTTCCAGGCGGTCCAGTTCTTCTTCGACATCCAGCTTCTGCAGCAGAAAGATCATTTCCTGCTCCAGTCTGTCCATGTCCGGATCGGCGATCAAATCCAGTATCCTGTCGTGCAGTTTGCTGCGCAGTCTCTGCAGGACTTCCGGCATACGCTGCTGTGCGGTTTTGACCTGCTCCAGAACATGCCGGCAGCGCTCCTCGATGAGCAGCTGCAACTGCCTGCCTTCTCTTTCCCTGGCTTCCAGTAATTCCTGCACTGCTTTGCTGCACAGGTCGATAATCCCCTTTCTGAGAAGTTCCGGCTCCACTTCCGGTTCCCGTTGGATGCCGGGCATCAGCAGGATCTGCAATGCCGAGTACGGTCCGGGACTGGTCATTTGCTCTTCAATTTTGTCGGTTGCCTCGAGCACTGCGGCAACGGCCTGCATATCCACCAGAAAATCCGGTCCCGCTGCTTTCTGCCGTTTGTAGTTCAGGACAAGTTCAATTTTGCCGCGGGCGATTTTTTTCTGCAGCACTTCGCGAATGTCGCCTTCGAGGAACCTGAGCCGCTCTGGAAGCTTGCAGCTGATGTCGCAATAGCGGTGATTGACGGCACGCAATTCACAATTCACCGATAACGGGCCGATTTGCGCCTCTGCGCTGGCAAATGCTGTCATACTTCTTGTCATTTTTCACCTATACTTGTAGGGGCAATGATGTGACCAGAGCTTTCGATGAACGATTATTACGACCCGGAAACCTATCCCAAAGAGTGGAACTACCTGCAATCTGGCACCATTATAGACCACTATATGATCGAACGGGAATTGGCGCACGGCGGCTTCAGCTCCGTTTACCTTGCCCGTCAGCTGACGGACCAGGTACAGGTCGCTATCAAGGAATACCTGCCCCGAAAGCTCGCCCATCGCACCTGGAACAATGCCGTCGTTGCACACAGCGAGGAAACCAGGACGCTGTTTCTGCGCGGACGGGCATTGTTTTTTGAAGAAGCCAAGGTTCTGGCGACGCTGCATCATCCCAACATTGTCGAGGTCATCAATTTTTTTCAGGCCAATTCGACCGTCTATATGGTCATGACCTATGACTACGGCATTACCCTGAATGTATTGCTCCAGGATAAGAGCATGACCATGACCGAAGAACTGCTGGTCGGCATCTTCCAGGCGCTGCTGAATGGTGTTGCCGCGATCCACAATCACAACCTGGTGCATCTCGATATCAAGCCCGCCAATATTCTGATACGTCCCGGCAATGATCCGCTGCTGCTGGATTTTGGCGCCATACAGACATTCCCCCCCAAGCAGAAGATGGTCAACAGCAAAGTACTTACCAAGGGATTTTCTCCCATCGAGCAATACTCGATGCACGGCAATCTGGGGCCGTGGACCGATATCTATGCGATTGGCGCCAGCATGCGCGCCTGTCTGGATTGCAAGGCGCCTCCGCCGGCCAAGGAGAGAGATGAAAAGGACACGCTGGTTCCGGCAGTCAAGGCCTATAAACGGAAATATCCAGAATTTCTGCTGGAAGCGATCGATTGGGCAATGCAGATAGAGCCTTCCAGGCGTCCGCAGTCGGTTCAGGATTTCAAGCAGGCGCTGTCCGCCTGAACAACGCTGTCTGCCGGGCAACTGTGCAGTCTTTCTTTCTGACTGCGTTGCATCATTCTGCTGTGGATTGCCGCGGCAGCGTTTTCTAGATCGCCTTAAAAACAACCGAGCCATATGCAAAACTAAAAATTGATTTTGGCTGGTTAAATGCTGCGCACCCTGTGGATGCGAATGATTCTCAATAATTACGTATTTCTTACGTATTTCTATGGTGGATCCATTCTCCCGTCCAATATTTGTACAATTTCTGCAATTTTATTCACAAG
>JANEMG010000294.1 GCA_024511045.1 Gammaproteobacteria bacterium
TAGAACGACTTCAAAACAGAGGCAGTCAAAAGCAAGCAACGAATTGCGCAGATAAAGTTCAAGTGATGGCAAAAAGGTAGCACCTGCATTCCTATGAACCTGCCGGGGTCAAGGGCCCATTGCGAGGCCGAAGACTTGATGAGGCGGGAATGCGCGGATTCCATCAGGGCCAGAGGTATTAGACATACTCAGACAAAGGCCGGATATATGGAAGCAATATTTCTTTTGTCACGAACGAATTTTCTCTTGCAATACGGGGCGGACCATATATGTTCCCACAGCATGATTACCCTTGCCCCCTTTCTGCATCGCAGTTGCAAGCTGGCATTTCATCAGTCATGATTGTTTGCGACAGAATTTACACCTATTGATAACCGCATTAAATGCCAAGCCCCCGATCGATTACCTGTCATTAGAACCAGCGCAAGAAATCTTCATCGCAGGGCAATACAACAGGCGGCAAGATCCCTCCTTGCGCCGGGATGACAAGAATACCGAGGTTTCAACAGATCTGAGGTTCATGAATATTCAGGTTATTTTGCAAATCGAGGATGATGGATTGGGCTGTACAATGTCGCTTGCGCCTCCAATTCGCACCAGAATCCGATGCCGCACTAGATGAGCTCGCTCCTCAATCGCGCCAACAACAATTCGGCATTTTCGCCGGCATTGCGCTGTTCCGAGGAAAAGGAAGCAAATTCGCAGACCAGTTTCTGCGCATCCGCCTCCTGGAGCTGCTCTATGCTGCGCTCCAGCCGGGTTTTCAGGCTGCTCAGGCCTTCAGACCCGGTCTGCGGCAATAGCAGCCAGACCATGTTTTCGGTACTGCGGGTACATAAATCGGGCTTACGCAGGGACTCCCTGACACGTTCGGCAAATCCCTCGACCTTCTGCAGAACTCTGGCGCTGCCCAGCATATCGACCATTTGCTGCAGATTGACGAAATACAAACCCAGCATGCTGAAAGTACACTCCGGGTAGCGCTCCGCCTGAAGCAGGATCCAGTCCAGGTTGTGCAAGAACAGCTCCTGAGGAACAAAGTTCATCTCGGTAAAGATCGACAGTATATCGGTCATCGCCCCCCGAATCGCGACGATCTGGCCCAATTCACTGAGCTTCCAGGCATAGATTTTATTGACCACCAGATCCTCGACGGCCATGGATCTGGAACAGACCGCACAGCGCGCGAGTACGTCCCCTTCATCGAAGAAGTGATCGCATTGCCGGCAGCTGTAGTTCTCGATGGGGCGGTCATAATCGCTGCCAATCTGGCGCAGATGCGTTTCACATTTCGGACAGATCAAAACCCCATTGCGCAAAAATTCCTGCTGCGGCCCTACCTGGCCGCAGACAAAGCAATGCAGGGAAATCTGCTTTTCAATGTCGATGCTCTGGCAATTGGGGCAGACGTCGATAAAGCTCAGATGGGTGCTGCGGCAATGCGGACATTCACGCTGCCGGTCCTGCAATTCCTGCTTGTCAAGAAATTTCTTCAGCGACAGGTTGCGCAGCCAGGCGCGTACATCGATTTCAGAGAAGGAAAGCGCTTCCAGCAATGGATAGCTGTAAAAACCCGGACTGGACCAGTCATAATGTGCGCGAATGACGAAACCGGGCCGCAGCCAGAGATATTTGAGCAGCCGGTCATCCCGGTACAGAGGCTCATCCCTGCGCTTGAAGGCCGCGTGGAGATCCTCGACTTCAGACAGCCTGCTGGCCAGTGCATCCGGATCAGGAATGCCCCCGTCACTGAGAAGCTTGTCGCTGCCGGCTATCTCGCCATCGACAAAACAGAGATCGCAATAATAATCACCGTGACCGCGGATCCGGGTCAAAATGTCGTGACTGTAATCCCCGGTATCGGCTTGAATGAGGAATACGTCCGGCCTTGCTTCGGTCTGAAGAAAGGCATCGAAACGATCGAAGTGCTGGCAGTCGAACTCGCTCTGGAAACTGCCCAAACGTTCGTTCGGTTTACTGGAGAAATAAATGAGTTTCCTGGACACTTGAAATCCCTGTTTGGTCGACAACTGAAGCCGGCGCTGCAAGCCGGATCCAGATTCCAGATATTATTATAAGAATATCGACAGCCAATGCACGGAATTTTTCTCGCCAACCTCCATCCAGCAAAATCGTGCCCAATAAAAAAGGGGCATTATGCCCCTTTTTTATTCCAGCCGACGCTATGTCACCGCGTCGTCACGAGCTGCTTGACCACTTTCGGCGTGATGAAAATCAACAGCTCATTCTTCCTGTCCTCTTCAAAGGAATGGGTAAACAACCAACCCAGTCCCGGCAGATCGGAAAACCAGGGCACCTTCTCGTAATTTTCCGTCTTTTGGCCTTCGAACACCCCGCCCAGAACCACCGTGTCGCCGTCTTCGATCAGTACGCTGGTCTTGATCTCGCGCTTGTCGATGCCAATCTGCCCGGCATTGACCTCTTCTTTCGTCGGAGAATTCTTGGTGATCTCCAAATCCATGATGACGCTGCCGCTGGGCGTGATCTGCGGCGTCACCTTCAGTTCCAGCACCGCCTCGATCAGCTGTGTGTTGGTGCCATTCTGACTGACCGTCTCGAAGGGTATTTCCTGGCCCTGCTTGATCGACGCCTGACAGCGGTCCGACGTCAACAGACGTGGGTTGGACAACACTTCTACCTTGCCTTCGTCCTGGGATGCGGTAATCTTGAGATTCAGCAGATAGTCGCCGATGCGCAGCAGGGTCATGGTCAATTGTCCATGCGGGGTCGACTGCGCCAGATCCACCAGACCCTCGGCCAACAGGCCATTGACCGATTGGTTTCTCGTGGCAAATGCCAGATCCGGATTGTTTTTATTCCTGAGGCCGAACTCAACCCCCAATTCCTTGGAAAAAGTATCCGAGGCAATGACGATGCGCGACTCGATCAAGACCTGGCGCACCGGCTTGTCCAGCAGGTGGATCATGTCCCGGATCTGCTTCAGATGGTCCACGGTATCCCGTACGATCAGGGTATTGGTCCTGGCATCGACGATGGCGGTGCCGCGATTGGACAACAGGGCGAACTGGTCGTCGGCCCTGCCGGTTCCCGTTACCGCAGCTCCGGCCAGCGCTGCTCCTGCTCTTCCCTGGCGCCTCGAAGAGGCCGAGCCGCTGGAGCCACTGCCGCTGGAGCTGATCGAGCAGCCATCACTGGCGCCGGTGGATATGCCTAGCAGCAGGCTGCGGAAATTCTCGGCCTTGGCGTAATTGATCTGTATATACTCGGTCTTCAGGCGCTCCAGTTGCTTGACGACCTTTTGCGCCTCCAGTTCGTCCTTCTCGATCTTGTTGATCTCGTTGGTCGGAGCGACCAGGATCACATTACCGGTCTGCCGCTTGGCGAGGCCCTTTGATTTCAGGATCAAAGCCAAAGCCTGGTCCCAGGGCACATCATTCAAACGCAGGGTCACGGTACCGCCGACCTAATCCGAAGCGATGATATTGATACAAGCGTGTCGCTACCTCGTGATAGATTTTGGGACATCCAAGTCTCCAAAATCGACTCACCAACGCGACAACTATTATTGCCCCGGCCGTCCTGCGTCCGTGCCGCTTCGCCACACC
>JANEMG010000295.1 GCA_024511045.1 Gammaproteobacteria bacterium
GGTCACTGTGCTGCTGCGCATGGTGGCTTGAATAATTTCTGGGAAACTTCAGTTGCTAAGATTATTGATTTTATATCTTTTTGGGAAACAGTTCGATTTCAAATGCATATTCTGCTGAGTAATGACGATGGATATCTGGCGCAAGGCCTCAACGAACTGGCTGCAGCATTACGGGAATATGCCGAAATTTCAGTAGTCGCACCGGACAAGAATCGCAGCGGTGCCAGTAATTCACTGACCCTGGAATTGCCGCTGCGGGCCAATCGGGCGGAAAACGGATTCATCCGCGTCGACGGCACACCGACCGACTGCGTACACCTGGCCATCACCGGTCTGCTGGAGAAGGAGCCGGATATGGTGTTCGCCGGCATCAATCATGGCGCCAACCTGGGCGACGACGTGCTCTATTCGGGGACCGTCGCGGCAGCGACCGAAGGCCGCTTTCTGGGGCTTCCCGCCGTGGCCATATCCCTGGCCGGCAGCAATCCAACGCATTTCGACACAGCGGCCCAGGTGGCCGTGGAGTTGTTCAAACAGATCACCGAGCACCCTCTGCCGAAAGACACCATTCTCAATGTCAATGTTCCGGATATTCCCTTCCATGCCCTGCAAGGCTACCAGGCAGTCAGGCTGGGGCAGCGACACAAGGCGGAGCCGGTGGTGGAAACAAAAGATCCCCGTGGCCGCGCCATCTACTGGGTGGGACCGGCCGGGCCGGAACAGGATGCGGGGCCCGGAACCGATTTTCATGCGCTGCGCAGCGGCTATGTTTCCGTGACGCCATTGCAGGTCGATCTGACGCGCTATGAAAGTATAACGACGCTTGACGACTGGCTGCCAGGGAGGATAGGCGGATGACTCTGCGATTCCAGGGAATTGGCATGACCTCGCGGCGTACCCGGGAGCGGATGATAAAGCGCCTGCAGGAACAGGGTATCAGGAGCCATGCGGTACTGGCTGCAATGTGCGACATTCCCCGGCATATTTTTGTCGACGAGGCGCTGGCCAGCCGCGCCTATGAGGATACGGCGCTGCCCATCGGCTACAATCAGACCATTTCCCAGCCCTATATCGTCGCGAAAATGACCGAACTGCTGTTCGCCGATGGGGAATTGCGCAACGTGCTGGAGATCGGTACCGGCTGCGGTTACCAGACGGCGTTGCTGGCCCGGTTTGCCGAACATGTCTATACGGTGGAGCGGATTCTGCAGCTGCAGAAAAAGGCGAAAAGGCATTTATGGGATCTGCATCTGCGCAATGTCAGCTACTTGCACAGTGACGGCGGCTGGGGATGGCCGGAGCATGCGGCCTATGACGGCATTCTGGTGTCTGCCGCGCCTACCGAGGTACCCAGGCGGCTGCTGGAGCAGATGGCGGTGGGCGGCGTCATGATCATCCCCATTGCCCTTCAGGAGGGCCAGGAACTGCAAAAAATAGTCAGGACCAAGACCAGCTTCGAGGTCGAGGTTCTGGAGCCGGTCAGTTTCGTGCCTTTCCTGTCCGGCAGGAGTTGAGCATGTTTCAAAGGCTGTACGACAAGGCATTGCAGTGGGCGAGACATCGCCATGCCGAAAAATACCTGTTCGCATTGAGTTTTGCCGAGTCCTCTTTTTTTCCCGTTCCACCGGACGTGATGCTGGCGCCCATGGCGCTGGCCCGGCCATCGAAAGCACTGCGCTTCGCGCTGCTCACCACCATTGCCTCGGTGCTTGGCGGCATCCTCGGTTACCTGATCGGCTATTTCGCCTTCGACCTGATCGTTCCCTGGCTGCAGGAAAGCCGCTACTGGGAAGGCTATCTGCAAGCCAGGCAGTGGTTTACGGAATGGGGATTCTGGGCGGTGTTCATCGCCGGCTTCTCGCCGATTCCCTACAAGGTGTTCACCATCACCGCCGGCGTGCTGAACATGCTGTTTCTGCCCTTCGTCGCGGCATCACTGGTGGGCAGAGGCGCGCGCTTCTGCCTGGTGGCGATGCTGCTGGCCTGGGGAGGAGAACGCCTGGAAGCGGTATTGCGCATCTATATGGACCGCATCGGCTGGGGCCTGGTGCTGCTGATCGTGATTGGCGGCAGTATTTACAAGCTGATGAGTTGAGACTGCCGATCTGGAAGCGGGACTTTAGTCCCCCATGAGTAATTGCATTCCAGTTTGGCGAGGGCTCAGCTTCGCGGAACCATTGGTTTGGATCAAGGAAAGATGAGCATTGAAAAGTCCAACTGTATTTAAACTCATTGCCATCAATCGGATTTAGTCAGCCACCAAACGCGTTGCTAATACGACCCGACCTAATCAGTTCCCGTCTAGAAATGATGGGAACTGCTTTGGCACAAGGATGTGTCGGCACATTCAATGACCACAAGGCATTGATTGTGAAGAAAACGGCCAATCGCATTTGCTCTTTTCTTTCTATAAACACCACATGGATGGGTGTTTATAGATTCTGACTAACTAACCCTTCAACATGAATTCAGACGAGCAAAAAATAAATCTTTCTGGGCTCTTACCGGATTTTCACTCATTGGGTGTGTATCCTGAGACCGTCGAGCAACTAAGCGCGCAGTTTGTTGCCTTGCTTATTGCAGTGGCTGTTTTGTTCCTTTTTATTTCACTGCTTGCTTTATTCAAGGCAAACCTTCGGATCAATTGGGTTCGGAAGCTGATAAAAAACGAAACCTCACAGTCCGTTGTGATGAATCGCCAGGAACTTCGGGATAGGGCAATCAAGGTTAAGAACAACGCGGGTCACTTATGGATGGAGTTCGATGAGACGCTGATTGAGGCTAAGGTTGGGAATGAGTACCATCTTCATAATATCTATGATGCCAGTCACTTCTTCAACAGTTCAACTTTGGCCAGTGGTATTACCGAAAGCCGCATGTTGGCGGCTGTGCCAGGTTTTTTGACGGCCCTAGGCGTAATTGGGACATTTGTCGGTCTCCAGTTGGGGCTGTCGGAACTGAATATCGGTAATGACGCAGCCATACAAGAAATGAAAGCGGGGCTTGCCCATGTAATCAGTGGAGCAAAAATCGCCTTTATGACCTCGGTTTGGGGTGTGACGCTCAGTGTTCTGTTTAACTTTAGCGAAAAGTGGTTTGAGAGCTTCGTCAGGTCACGTATCCATCGTTTACAGGTAAGAATCGACGAGCTATTTCCAAGGTTCAGCGCAGAAATTCAGTTACAGAAGATTGCCGAAGATGGAGCTGAGGCGCGTGAGTCATTGCAGGGGTTGGCTGAACGAATCGGCGAAAAGATGCAGGAATCTCTGATTGAAGCTACCTCGGGAATTCAGCAAGGTCTTGAGGCCAGCCTGGAAAAGATCATGGCTCCGGCTATCAATAAGCTTGTCAATGAGACGGCCGATGGTAGCCAGAAGGCGTTGGAACAACTTGTTGAAGGGTTTCTGGATAAGTTTGGTGAACAAGGGGAATCTCAGCGGCAGGCGATGGATGCTGCATCCAAGGGTGTGGGTGATGCGCTGTCTGAAGTGGCTACACTAAACCGGACACACAAACTGAAGTAAAATGAACAGAAAAAAGGGTGTCCAAAATGAGTAAAGAAAAACCAAAAATC
>JANEMG010000296.1 GCA_024511045.1 Gammaproteobacteria bacterium
GTCCTGCGTCCGTGCCGCTTCGCCAACATCCTCGCACGCTCGATGCTGGCTTCGCAGCACTACCTCAAATGACTGGACGCGACTTTTCGTATGCCTACTTTGTTTTCCCTCTGCGCTATCACACGCCGGATAAACAGTGCGGCCCTGGTCGCTACCGGGGACTAACCGCCTTCGCTTCGCTCTCCATGGCGGTCAGCGTTCGATATCGAGATAGCCGAGAACCCGGTCTCCGCTCAGGGCAAACGACGCCAGGATCAGAAAAGCGATCAGCGTTTCCCGGACAACGACGACCCGGTAACGTCTCCAGGGTATGTCACCAATGACCGCCTGCACGACAGGCAGATTGCCGAAGGGATCGATGACCAGAAACAGCAGCAGCATGGTCTCCAGCATGTTCATGTCACCCGCTGGAATAAGACATTTTGCAAACCGTGCCTTTGCAGCGCACTGCGCCTACTGCTTCGGTCTGTTCGCCGGAACCATCCGGGGAAAGCCACTTCGCCGTGCATCGCATTACCCCCCTCGCAAAACGGGTATCATAGCTTCTGTGCCGCACAACCGTGCAGGCCGATTCACAACTGCCGGTCCGAATTCATCGCCTCATCGAACAAGGGCTGCAGCGGCGCATAATCATCAGCACGGATGTCATTCAGCCGCGCCTCGACCCGTGTCGCCTCGACGTCGAGCATGGCCAGCAATTGCCTGGCGAAAGCCAGGCTGATTTCCAGACTCTCGGGAAACACCTCGGCGCCCGCCTCGATCAGCGCGGCATCGTCATGGCTGTGTCTGCTGCGCACCAGTATCGGCAATTCCAGACCCAGGGCGCGGACATGACCGGTAATGCGTTCGGCCAGCTGCGCATCGTCGATGGTGACCACCAGCGCCCGCGCCCGTTCGATTCCCGCGGCGCGCAATACCCCTGGCTGCACGGCATTGCCGAACAACACCTTGTTGCCCAGCGTTTCCGCCTGGCGGACCCGGCCGGGGTCGATATCCAGAGCCAGCACCGGGAAGCACTCCTCATTGAGGATCTGCATCAGATTCTGTCCCAGGCGGCCATAACCACAGACAATGACATGTGCTTCGAAGTCGCTGCTCTCGCCGGCAATCTGCTCTTCCACATCGGAACCCGGCGACGTCGCGGCACCGGCCGTGAGCAGGGCAGCGATCTGGGCATTGTCCCGCAGCAGCAGCGGCGCCAGCACCATGCTCAATATCAGCCCGCCCAGCAGCGGCTGCACCAGGGATCGGTCCAGCAGCCCCAGGGCTAAGCCGCTGGAGATCAGCAGCAGCCCGAACTCCCCACCCTGCGCCAGACAAACGGCGGAGCGCCAGGCATCGCAACGCCTCTGGCCAAAGACCCTGTTCAATGGCGCCAAAATGACCGGTTTCAGCAAAAGCAATGCGGCCAGAATTGCCGCAACGGCGGCAGGGGCCGTGACAAATGTTCTTGGATCCAGCTGCATGCCGATGCTGGCGAAGAACAGCCCCAGCATGAGATCACGAAAGGGCCTGATATCGGCTTCGATCTGGTAGCGGAACAGGGTCTCCCCCAGGAGCATGCCGGCCATGAAGGAACCCAGCGTCGGCGACAGGCCGGCCAGAGCTGCGACCCAGGCTGCCGCGATGGCCAGCAGCAGGGAGGTCAGCATGAACAGCTCCAGGGAACGCGTTTCGGCAACCCAGTGCAAAGCCGGCGGCAACAGGTAGCGGCCGACGACCACCAGCCCGAAGAACACCCCTGCCACCTTGAGCAGGGCCAGCGCCAGTGTAACGCCCAGACCGGTCGATTGCGCCGCCAGCACCGGCAGAACCGCCAGCAGCAGCACGGCGGCGATATCCTGAAAGAGCAGGATCCCGGCAGCCACCCGGCCATGTGCCGAAAGCAGCTCCATCTGCTCTCCCAGTTGCTTCATGACAATTGCCGTGGACGACATGGCAAGCGCACCGGCGACCACCACGGCCTCTCCCGGCGCAAGTCCCCACCACCAACCGACAAGCGCGAACAGCAGCATCGTGGTCATCACCTGCGCACCGCCCAGGCCGAGCACCAGCCTCTTCGCCGCCAGCAATTTCGGCAGTGAAAACTCCAGCCCGATGGTGAACATCAACAGCACCACGCCCAGTTCGGCGAGCAGGTGCGTGGTCGGACCATCAGGAAGCCAGGCCAGTGCCGATGGCCCGATCAGCACCCCCGTGGCCAGATAGCCCAGGATCGGCGACAAACCGAAACGCTGACAGAGCCCGACAGCCAGAGCGGCGACCGCCAGTATCACCATCAACTGAAAGACCAGTGCATGCTCCATGACCTTGAGCCCCGTCAACAGGTTCTCCGGAAATCGGCCCTTCTGCCCATGCAACACTGCAGCTGCATGGACATCCCGAATAACCCGGATCAGCCGCTCGTGATCTCGATCTTGCGCGGCTGCAGTTCGGCGCGTTTGGGGATTTTCAGCAGCAATACCCCATCCTTCATTTCCGCGCTGATGTTGTCCGTTTCCAGCTCGTTGCTCAGGGTGAAGGTCCGGCGGAAACGGGTTGCGTTGACGTCAGCATACAACGCTTCCATGCCTTCCGGCATGTCGATGGCCGTCTGCCCCTCGATGGTCAGCGTATTGCCTTCCACCTGGACACTGAGCCGGTCGCGGGACACGCCCGGCAGATCGGCATTCAGGGTGATGCCCTGGGCGTCTTCATAGATATCCACGGCAGGACGCAGAAACACTTCCGTTTCGGGCTGTGCCGACTGGGCCTGTATCTCCTGCCTGTCCTGGGCTTTTATTTCTTTGTTTTCACTCATGGCTGACCTCCTGATTGGCAATTCTGAAAGACACTCATTTGACCTCGATATGACGCGGTTTCACCGCTTCGCGCCGCTGCACCGTGATATGCAGAAGACCATCGCGGTAAGCGGCGTCGACCTTGTCGGGATCCACGTCTTCGGGCAGGGTGATGGCGCGCCGGAAGGTTCCACTGAAGCGCTCGTTGCGGTACAACTGCGCATCCTCCGGCAGATCGATGCTGCGCTCCCCGGAAATGGTCAGCAGATTCTGCTGCAGCGAGACATCCAGAGTCTTGGGGTCCACACCGGCGGCATAGACATAGACATCGACACGTTCCGGCGAAGCCCCGACATTGATCGCCGGAAAGGAACCGCGCGCCATCGAACGTATGCCCAGGGAACCGGGCCCGCCGCCGAACAGCCGGTCCATTTCCCGGCGCATGTTTTCGAACTGGTCAAAGAAATCGTTATCGAATCCGGTTAAAAAATCCACCATGGCAAACCTCCACTGCATCAAGTTCAATTGACCGGCAACAAACTGTCTTGCCGGATAACCCACATTGTTATAACTGCATCAAAGAAGGAAGCAACCGCCGTGCCAAATTTATGATCGAGGGGTTACTACTCGGCCCCCTATGGGTGGTCTGTTCCGGAAGACGCCGTGAATACGTCCCTGCAGGAAGTGTCTCAAGCGTGTCGCTACCTCGTGATAGATTTTGGGACATCCAAGTCTCCAAAATCGACTCGCCAACGCGACAACCATTATTGCCC
>JANEMG010000297.1 GCA_024511045.1 Gammaproteobacteria bacterium
TTATCCTGCCATACTGCCGGTCCCGGGTCAGGCCCGGAAAATCTGCAACCAGGGCATCCCGGCTGCGGGTCAAATAATTGAACAGCGTGGATTTGCCCACGTTGGGCCTGCCGACCAGAGCAATGACCGGCAGCATTACATCATTCATTACTGCTGCACCTGCAATGCCGCCAGCGTGCCGTCGGTGGCATAGACATAGACGATATCATCGACCACCACTGGTTGAGCCATGATGGCTTCATCGGTGATCTGTATTCTTCCCAATTGCCGGCCATCATCGTCAGACAGCCAATGCACATAGCCCTCGAAGTCAGCGACAACCACGTAATTTTCATAGACGGCCGGTGCGGTCAATCTTCTTTGATGCAGCTCTTTCTGCTTCCACAACGCCCGGCCGCTGCGCTGGTCTATCTGCCAGACGTCACTCACGGCGTCCGTCAGATACAGATAGCGCCAGTCATAATCCATTCCCGTCGAGGAGGATATGTCCTCGTTGCGCCACAGCACATCGCCATCCAGCGCAAATACCGCCCCGGTACCGCTCTGATAGCTGGCGACATAGATGACGCCGTCATTGACCACCGGGTTCACCCCCAGATCGACCAGTCGCTCGATTTCCGAACGCCCCTTGGGGATGGCGATACTGGCCTCCCAGATAAATTTGCCGTCGGACAACTGCAGGGCAATCAGTTTGCCATTGGCATAGCCGGCGATGACCTTGTCGTCTTCGATGACCGGCGTCCCTTCACCGCGGATGCTCAGGATCGGTACGTTTCTTTCATAGCTCCACAATTCCTCGCCATCATCAGCATTCAGGGCGAACATTTTGCCGTCGACGGTACGCACGATGACCATTCCCTGCACGATCAGCGGCACCGAAAGAACTTCGCTGGATACGCTGGCCTGCCAGGCCAATTCCCCGCTTTCCAGATCGAATGCCGCAACCTGTGCGTCGCTGCAGCCGACGACGGCAAGGCCGCCGCCCACGCCTGGACCTGCTGCAATGGGCAACTGGCTGTCATTTTCCCATAACAGACTGCCATTCGAACGGTCCCTGGCTTGAAGCAGTCCATCCCGGTCTGCGGCAATGATTTTCTCACCGCTGACTGCCGGGACCAGGTTGATGAACAATTCGTCATAACCGTCGCCAATGCCTTCCGACCACAGTTTTTCTATTTTTATCTCCGCCTCATAATCCAGCAATTCATTGGGCGGAGCGGTATTGTCTTCACCCCCTGCCAGGGAATCGATCAAATCGCCAAACACCTCTCCCGTGGATTGCAGTGCGGCACAGCCCAGCAATTGCAGGCTCAGAAAAAAAACTGCAACTAGACGCATTTATTCGACACTTTCGACGATTTCCGGCGCCGTCAGATCATCCAGCTTGAACTGCAGCAACGGCATGACCGCTCCCCCCCTCAGGCCCTGTTGATAGGCAGTACGCGCTTCTCCGGGACGATCCAGAGCCACGTACAGATCGCCCTTCAATTCTTCATAGAACGGCGCAAAATTCTCCGAACTGCCCGGTGCCTTTTCGGCAATCAACTGCAGGCCCTGTTCATATTCGCCGCTCGCCAACAACAGCCGCACCAGGCGCAGATTAACCACATGCTCCAATTCGCCGGGGACCTGCCCGACAGCCTCCTGCAGTGTTGCCCTGGCCTCCGGCAAATCATCCCGCTCCACCAGTGCCTTTGCCTGCAGCAGCGCGGCATAGCCAGCGTATGGCGTCCCGTCATACTCCTTTCTCAGGCGCTCGCTGAGTTTTTCCGCAGAATCGTACTTTTGCGCATTGACGGCGGCCACCAACTGCTGATAAAGCACCGATGCCTGCAGGGCCTTGTCCTTTTGATGGCTCTGCCACAAATTCCAGCCGACGATCGCAACCAGGGCGATCAACACTCCGCTGATCACTGCCTGGCCATTGCTCTTCCACCACCTTTTCAGGGCGGCAATCTGTTCTTCTTCTGAAGTATAAATTTCCACTGCTACTCTCTTCGGGTTGTCTTAGGATTCAATAGTCTATGCACACCGCACAGTCGGAATGATACAAACGCGTTCTGCACAGCAGGCAAGACAAGAAGTGTCGATCCCCTGCGCTCAGCTGAATTCCAGAAGGCGCCTCTGCGCGCCGTTTCCACACCTACAATCTTTCAGCGAAATAAGCTGCCGCCTCGACCGCCGGAATAGTATCCTGCGGCTGTTCCCGGCGCAGTGACTTGATGCTGATTTCACCGCGAATGGCTTCGTCTTCGCCGATGATGACGGCATAGGCGGCACCACTTTTATCCGCTTTTTTGAACTGGCTCTTGAAGCTGCCGCCGCCGCAGTGCATTTGCAGTCTCAAACCGGGGATCTGCTCCCTTAGCTGTTCGGCCAGGCGCATTCCCGCCATTTCTGCGGCGCCACCGACCCGTACCAGATAGATATCGATGCCCGACTGCAACTCCAGACCACCCTGCGCCTCGCACAATGCCAGCAGTCTTTCCATACCCATGGCAAAACCGACGGCATAGTTCTCCCGCCCGCCAAGCTGTTCGATCAGGCCATCGTAACGGCCGCCGGCGCAAACCGTGCCCTGCGCGCCTAGATCACCGCTCACCCATTCGAAGACGGTCTTGCTGTAATAATCCAGACCGCGTACCAGGCGGGTATTCAGCACATAGTCGATGTTCAGGGCGTCCAGAATTTCCGTCAATTCCTGAAAATGCGCCCGACTCTCATCGCCGATATGATCCATCAATACCGGCGCGTTCTCGACGACCTGCTGTACCTCCGGATTTTTGCTGTCCAGGATACGCAGCGGATTGCTGTCCAGGCGACGCAGACAGTCGGCATCCAGCTTGTCCAGATGGCCCTGGAAATAGTCCACCAGAATGCGCCGGTAGGCCTTTCTCTCCTCGCTGCTGCCCAGGGAATTGATCTCCAATTGCAGTTTGTCCCGCACTCCCAGCCTTCGCCACAGACGCTCCGACAGCAGAATGATTTCCGCGTCGATATCCGGCCCTGGAATGCCATAGGTTTCCACTCCCAGCTGATAGAACTGCCGGTAGCGGCCCTTCTGGGGTCTTTCATGGCGGAACATCGGTCCATAATACCACAGGCGATGCACCTGATTGTGCAGCAGACCATGTTCCAAACAGGCCCGCAGACAGCCGGCAGTCCCTTCCGGGCGCAGGGTCAGGGAATCGCCATTGCGGTCCAGGAAGGTATACATCTCCTTTTCCACGATATCGGTGACTTCCCCGATGGAGCGCTTGAACAATTCGGTCTTTTCCACGATGGGCAGGCGAATCTCCCGGTAACCATAGGCCGACAGGACCTCCCGCAGCACCTGCTCGACGTACTGCCAGGCCGGAGTCTGGTCCGGCAGCACGTCATGCATGCCCCGAATTGCTTGAATTTTTTTTACCATCTTAATACTAAAGTTTCGGAGTTCATTTTACCCACTATTTTCTGCTGCATCCGTTGCCCTACAAAGCCTCAAGACGCAGCGTTTTAGGATCAAGTTGAAGGACTTGCACAAACA
>JANEMG010000298.1 GCA_024511045.1 Gammaproteobacteria bacterium
GCACAATGGCTGTCGCGTTAGCGAGTCGATTTTGGAGACTTGGATGTCCCAAAATCTATCACGAGGTAGCGACACTCTTGATTACTGGCCATGTAGGCGGCTGCCATATCCGCATCATGACTGGACAACGTGGCCCAGTCATTGAGCTCGTCCGTCAGCTTTTGTTCGAGAGAAATATCACTGCCATAAGCTTCAGCATAGGCGGCACGGATAGCTTCGATCTGCTCGGGGGTCTTGTTGCGCAATGTGGTCATGATCACATCGCGATCCGTCCCCCAGCCGGTGCCCAGGAATGTTTCATCCATCGCCATGTGCAATGCTGCGGCATCGGCTGCGGCCTGATTGCCGGACAGCAATGCTGTGGCCCGATTGATCTCGCCACCACTCGACATTTCACTGCGCAGCGCCGATTCCAGCGATTCTCCGTATTCTGTCTGATAGGCCAGACGAACGGCTTTGGCCTGTACCGGATTCAACCCGGCCAAGGCAGAAAATACCTGATCCTCTTCAGTACCCAACCCGGTGATGCCAGGGTAGAATGCCGCGTGCAGGCGAGTCGCCCGATCCCAGGCGTTGAACCCTGGTGTATAGGCCTGTCCCACTTTTTCGAGCACGGCCACATGTGCACGTCCCGACACACCGAAGCTGCCGTCCAGGACCATACTCTCCAGACGTCCCTTCAATTCGCCGGCACGCTGTCGGTAGATGCGTTCGCGAATGCCGACAGCCACGGCGCCGATCGGATCCCTGCCTACCTGTCCGGGCGGTGGGTTGAAATAGGCATGAATGATGGCCCGCTCTTCCGCCGTGAGATTGCTGCGTGCCAGCATCTGCTCTTCAGTGATGCCGGCATTGGCCGCGGCTTCGACCTGATTGAGCATGTCGACATAACCGGAAGCAACAACCGCCGTCTCCTGGTTCTGGACAGTTTCCCAGGCTTCGGCATCGGCCTCGGCCTGGCCAAGCCAATCGTCGATCATGGCCATCAGGTCATCCCACCAACTGGTTTCCTCCCCAAGCTGTTCACTGGCCCAGTCACGAATCTGCTGCCTGGCATTTTCCCCTGCGCTTTGAATCGCGTTCCTGTTGCTGGTTGTCCATGTCGATGCCGCGTCCTTCATGGTGCGAAATTCTCTGCGCACCGTGCGTAGCCGTTCCTGCAGCCAGGAATTGCTTTCCGCCACCAATTCCTGGATACGAAACTGCACCGGATCCACTCCGCCAGTGACACGTTCCCTTTGCGCTTCGGTCAGTTGTATCCGGTTGCGATTCTGATTGAGCTGAAATTCGTCCTGCTGCACGGCAAACCGATAGGCGGCAATCTGTTGACGCTCCGCGGCATCCAGCTCCCGGGCTCGCGTTTCACCGGCCCGCTGATAATTGGCGCTTTCCCGGGCGACATGGCGGGTGATATCCTGAAGCAGGCGGTCACGGCGTGCTTCGATGGCAGCACGCTGGTTTTCACCACCCATGGCAGCCTGTACATCTTCTGCCCGTTCATCCATGGCGGCTCTCGCACCAGCGACTGTGTCGGCGACGTGTTGATTGGCTTCCGCCAACTCGGCACGTTCATCGACCAGAGACATTTGCAATTCCTGTTCCTGCGCCTCACGCCGGGCATCCAGCTGTTCACGCCTTTTCTGTACTTCGGCATCGACATCTTCCGCCGCGATACCCGCCTCCATGCGGATTGCATCAAGCTGCGTTCCCAGAACTTCGGAAAACTCGCTGACCATGGTGTCATCGCCCAGGTTTCGCGTTGCCTCTATGTTGTTCAGCACACTGCCGACAAAGGCACTGCCGCAAGCACGGGCCACCATCCGACGCGCCTCTCCTGTAGGGTTTTCCAACAACCTGGCCAGCGCCTGGGACAATTGCACTTTATTGCCTTCGGGTATGACAGGATGTTCAGGAGGCGGCACATCGACGAAGGCGGGAAGAACCCCTTCACCTTCGGTGATCTCGAGTCGATCCGTAAGCTGTCTGCGAATTTCCAGCAACTGGTTGCGCTGCCCCTCTTCCCGCTCTCCAACAGGTGGCGTTTCAATATCGATATTTTGCAAACGACGCAATGTACCCGGTGAAACCGGTGAACGGTCCAATACCGGCAGATTGTTTTGGGGTGTACGAACCAGCCGGGGCGGCGTCTGGTCCGGCAGCGTACGGTCCGATGCCTCGCGCAGCAGTTCCTGAACACCCGGCACAGGGTTTTCTTCACTCAGCAGGCTGGCAGGCAAATCCTCCGGAACAGGTGGCATCGCTTCTTCAGCGCTGGCGGCAACGGCATCGGCATTCTCCGACTGGGCTTGTTCGGCTTGCTCCCGCATTCGCTGTGCACGACGGGCCGCTTCGGTACCTGCGGTTATTTCGCCGCTGGGAAGAGCGGCGGCACGCTGCTGAATAGCCCGGCGTACCGGGCCCAGGGATACAACAGCTGTGCTTACAGGTGGGGTAGTACTGCCTGGAATTGGACGTGCTTCTGTCGATGAATCATTCAGATCTCCTTCAATGGGCGATGCCAGATCCGTATCTGCCTGATTATCAGAACCTTCCTCTGCCGCTGCAGGGGTTTCATCGGCAGGGGACTCAACAGCACCCCCCTCCTCCGCCGTGATATCCTGTTCCAGGACAAGATCGGCGGCTTCTGCCGGAGCGGCTCCCTCGCCTGCATGTATCCGTTCAGCCTGATCTCGCTCTAGTTGTTCCGCTCGCATGACAACGGGTGCCGTTGCTGCTGTCCGATGGGGCTGATGCCCCGGCCTTGCAGGCAATTCGGAAGGAGCCCGAACTTGTTCAGGCCGAACTTCGACCTTCAATGGTTTGAGTGCAGCAATATCCTGCTTATCCCTTTGCTCCTGCGTTACCTGTTCTTCCTCCAGGGCCTCAACTGTGTCCTCCTGCACCTGCTGAGAATCCTCCCTCCCTGGTGATTCAGGTTCGTCACCATTCCCAATTGCAGCGGCATCAGTGAAACGGCTTTCTTCCATTTCGTCGATGACCGGCATCACCTCATCGGTCACTGATTCATCAACAACTCTGCATACAGCTTCTTTCTCCCTGTCAACCACTATCGAAGACACAGACTGCACAGCAGCTATTTTTTTTGCATACAGACGCAACAGATCGGCCGGCATCGGCAGAATATTGAAAGAAAAATTCCGGTAAACATGCGGTTGTTCTGCATTCTCAGAAGAATGTCTGATGCGCAGAGAATCGCTCAAATAACGAGGTGTACTGAATACTGCCGTGTGATCATCGCATTGACGCTGATGGCCAGATGGGTTTGATCGACGCTGCTGATCTTGAAGAGTGGGATCGCCGATAGCACGTCGCTTTTTGGATGACTGGGCGAAACTCGACATTTTTTCGCTCAATTCCTGGTCATGCCGTTATCATCTGCACCTCTGTACATGACAAAAAAATTATCGAGCACACAACGACAGATTATTACAAACTGGGTCTGGAAGGCTTGGTCGCAGTATTGAAATCATTATCAACAGTAGTTTTTTGGATGTCGTAAAA
>JANEMG010000299.1 GCA_024511045.1 Gammaproteobacteria bacterium
CGCACTTGAAAATTTAGCAGCCAGAAACAGCCGGCTAATAGAAAGATATCACATATTAACAAATGCTTACGGCATTTTCTGGTGCTACTGTTTTGCTAAATTATGATTTGCCAACGGTATAAATCATGTCGCTGCGGGTTTTTTTTCTGAAACCCGGCAAAAGTTCCCTGGTCAGAATTGCCTGGCTGGTAAAATTGACCGTCATCAACTGCTGGATCTGGCTGCAGGAGAACTCTTCCAGAGAGCCGAACTGTCCCATGCCGGCGGCAAAAATCACGGCATCCAGATCGGGATAGGCTGTACGCAGCGACTTGACGTGCCCCGGCAGCGTATCCAGATTGCCCAGGTCCATTTGCAGGGGGACAAAGCCAGTCCGTTCTACAGTGAATTTCCTGCAGTCACGTGATATTCCCAGAACCCGGTGATTTCCCCGGAGCAATTTTCTGGCGATGGCCCGGCCGATTCCGGAGCTGCATCCGGTTATCAGGATGGTTCGTTTTACAGTTGACATGGAAAAAACCGGTCTTCGGGGATGTATTGCAGCAGCAATTCCCGGCAATCGTGCATCATTTCCTGTTCCAGGACGTCGGGATATGACACCACTCCCGCAGAACTTTGCAATGGACCGGCAAACAGCTTTTCCCGGGGGTAGAGTCGGTGTATTTTCTTGTAGTAATTTTCCGGAAGCCTGAACACGCCCAGACTGACGGAATGCAGGCGCTGCAAGTCGAGATGGCGGAAAATGCATTCAAACAGCTGCCGGTATTGCTGCTGGTAGCCAACCTGGTAGATGATCGGATCGAAGCGCAGACCCAGCAGCCAGCCCTGCCGCTGCAGCCTGAGCATTGCTTCGATGCGCCGCTGCACGTTGGGCGCCTTGTGTTCCACGGCGGCTGCGACGGTTTCCGGGGTAAAACTGAAGGCGACGATGCAGCGCGGGATCACTCGCGTCTCCAGAAGGCTCCTGATCTGCGTACTCTTGGTCCGCAGTTCCAGCCAGGCATTGTCCAGGTCTGCAAAAAAGGGCAGAAAATGCGCGGCGAAACCGGTGACGGGTTCCAGCGCCAGGCTGTCGCAGTCATAGCCGGAAAAAAAATGCACTGGCTGCCCGGGATGTTCGTTGCTGTGATTTTCTATAGCCAGGCCAAAATCCTCGTAATTGACGAACAGAATATAATTTGCCGATTGCATCATGCCCTGCAGGAAACAGTAGCGGCAATCGTACAGGCAATTGAGCATGTGTGAAAAATAATAGTTGTTGCTGGCGCCGATGCCGTAGCCGGGAGGTGCCTTGTGTACATAATGCTCGTGTTTTTCGGCGAGAATGAGGGCGGGACGCTGTTTTTGCAGGCGAAAATTTTGTGCCTTGGGGTTGAATACTTCACCATAACGCTGGCAGATGATTTGTTGCGCCCGGGCAAAGCGCCGGCATATCTGCCGCGTCCTTGGGTGCTGGCGGATGCTTTCCTCGACATAGATGGTTTCAAACATATAAAGCAAATGCTGGGGCCGCGGACAAGACGTTCTGCGCGCTATTTTTTCGGGCGGGGATTGGGAAAGTCTGCCCCGATGCCCATATAGAGTAAAATGCTGGCGGAATATTCGGTATCATGGACATAATGGCAAGAATAACATTTTGTACGATGTCGGGCACCGCGTATGCCGAAAGATCGTTGCAACGACTGAGTATACATAGACGGATACCGACCTTGAAGCGATAATTCTGTTTCGGGAACCTTTACTAACTTTCGACTGATTATTTTCTGGCATATGAAAACAAATAAAATTGGTTTTATTGGCGGCGGCAACATGGCCTCCAGCCTGATCAGCGGGCTTATTGCCAGCGGTCATCCGGCACAGCAGATCTGGGTTGCCGATATCGATGCGGAGAAGCTTGATGCGCTGGCGGAGCAACTGGGCGTCAATATCGGCCGCAGCAACGAGCAGCTGGTCGAGCTGAGCGACGTACTGGTGCTTGCCGTCAAACCACAAGTACTGCGTGCCGTGGCTGTCGGCATAGCGCCGTTGCTGGAGCGCAAACAGCCTCTGGTGGTCTCCATCGCTGCCGGCATCTCTCAGGCGAGCCTGGCCCACTGGCTGGGCAGTCGGGTGGCCGTGGTGCGCTGCATGCCTAACACCCCGGCGCTGGTCCAGACCGGCGCGACTGCCCTGCATGCCAATGCCAATGTCAGCGGCAGTCAGCGGGATCTTGCGGAAAATATCATGCGCGCCGTGGGTCTGGCGCTTTGGGTCGACAAGGAAGCGGATCTGGATGCCGTCACAGCAATTTCAGGAAGCGGGCCGGCGTATTTTTTTCTGTTGATGGAGGCCATGGAAAAAAGCGCCCTGGATTTTGGTCTGGACAAGCAGACCGCACGCCTGCTGGTACAGCAAACCGCGCTGGGAGCCGCCAAAATTGCCCTGGAGTCTCCGGAACAATTGCGCAAGAGGGTGACATCTCCCGGAGGCACGACCCAGCGCGCTATCGAAACCTTCCTGGATGGCGGCTTTCACAACCTCGTGGCAAAAGCCCTGCATGCCGCTCGTGAGCGGTCCATTGAAATGAGCAAAGAACTGGAGCAAGACTGATGGGTGCTACCTATATGACCAATCCGATCATCTTTTTGATCGATACCCTGTTTTCCCTGTATATCCTGGCGGTACTGCTGCGCTTTCTGCTGCAGTGGGTGAATGCGGAATTCTACAACCCGATTTCGCAGATGCTGGTAAAAATCACCCATCCGCCGATCAAGTTTCTGCGCCGCTTCATACCCGCGGTAGGCAAGCTGGACACCTCCTCGATCGTATTGGCCATGTCCCTGCAAATGCTGGCGGATTATGTCATCCTGTTGTTGAAAGGAATGAGCATCGGTTTTGCCGCGTTGACCGTACTGGCTTTCTCGCAGCTGTTGTCACTGCTGTTGAACGTGCTGATTTTTGCCGTTTTCGCACGCGCTTTGCTGAGTCTGCTCAGTCCGGGGGCATTCAATGATGTTACCGCTGTTCTGTACAGCCTGACGGAGCCTCTGTTGTCCGCCTGTCGCAGACTGACGCCCGATCTTGGCGGTATCGACCTGTCGCCGTTGATCGCGTTGATCGGTCTGCAGCTGGCAAAAATGCTGCTTCTGCCACCACTGCAGCAACTGGCCAATCTGATCGGCTGAGCAGCAGCCTTTCCCCCGAGTCCAACAAACCAATGCTGCAGCAGGCTTCGCCGCTGCGGCATTCCTGTCACCCCCGAAAAGCCGTTGCCGCCCAGGCATTGGTTTCCTGCCAGTAATTCCACGCTGTCATGGCAAGCAAAAGCAGGTTCGGGAAACTTGCGCAATAGGACCAGGTGGAAGTAAAGCGTCGATTGTTATTCACAGCATACTAAATACTAAAGTTTCGGAGTTCATTTTACCCACTATTTTCTGCTGCATCCGTTGCCCTACAAAGCCTCAAGACGCAGCGTTTTAGGATCAAGTTGAAGGACTTGCACAAACAGGCATTGAATG
>JANEMG010000300.1 GCA_024511045.1 Gammaproteobacteria bacterium
CCTATTGCCGCATCTCCAGTTACCTGCAGACCATGGCAAATCAGGGATACAATCCGCTGGTCGCCATTCAAATGGCCTTTTCGGGACAGCTCTATGCTGATAGGGGTGAGTAGTTACTCCCCAGGTACATCAAGCGCTTTGCCACGGCCTACCCCGGTGTCAAAATCAAACTGCACAATGTTACCGGCAGGGATGGCATGGCCATGTTGCGTGCGGATGAAGCGGATCTTGCCGTGGGTTCCATGCTGGATGTGCCGGACGACATTCTCTATCACCCGTCTCTTGCCTACAGTGCGACATTGATTACGCCCCCTGACCACCCCCTGGCAAAGAAGAAGGTTACCCTGGAAGACATCTGCCCCCACGGCCTGATTCTGCCTCCCCGGCATCTGGCGACCTGGCGCTTTCTGGAACTGGTGTTCAGCCAGTCGGGCCTGAGTTTCAAGGCCTCACTGGAAGCAGGCGGCTGGGAGATCATCAAGAAGTACGTGGCACTGGGTATGGGTATCTCCATTGTCACCGGTGTCTGTCTCACCGGGGAGGAACCGCTGGCGGCAATCTCCATGGATGGCTACATACCCAAGCGTTCTTATGGCGTCGTGGTAAGGCGCGGCAAGTTTCTCAGCCCCCAGGCACAGGCGTTCATCGACATGATGGATCCTGAATTCTTCCGCGAAGGTTTTTCTGACAGGGACTCGGCATGACGGCATTCGGCGCCTCAAGACTTGCAGCCAGACTGCATCCTGTTCTGCTGGCGTTGTTGTGCCTGTCTGCTACAGCAAGTCATGGAGCAAACCCCGTGGGAAGGGAGGTCTGCCGGGAATGTTACGTGAAGGAGGACAGGCAGTGGCAGGGCTCCCATCATGATCTTGCCATGCAGGAGGCGGATGACAAGACGGTGCTCGGCGATTTCGACGATGCAACACTTACGCAGTTTGGAGTAACGAGCCGTTTTTTTCGCAGGGATGGCAGGTTCCTGGTCCATACGGATGGTCCGGACGGTAAGCTGCATGACTATGACATCGTCTACACCTTTGGTGTCTATCCCCTGCAGCAGTACCTGGTGCCTTTTCCCGGTGGCCGTCTGCAGGTGCTGGATATCGCCTGGGACAGCCGCCCCAGGTCAGAAGGCGGGCAACGCTGGTTTCACCTGCATCCCGATGAGAAGATCGCTGCGGGAGACGTGCTGCACTGGACGGGACCCAACCTCAACTGGAACTACATGTGCGCGGATTGCCATTCCACCAACCTGAAAAAGCACTATGACAGTGCGACCCGGACCTACAAGACCAGCTGGTCCGAGATCGATGTCTCCTGTGAAGCCTGTCACGGGCCGGGGTCGATGCACGTCGGCTGGGCAAAGGCGGTTGCCGCCGGCAGGGATACCGGGGTGGCGAACAGGGGACTGACGGTGGTGTTCGATGAACGGAAGGATGTGCATTGGACGACAGATGATGCAACGCGCAAGCCAGTGCGTTCACAACCCAATAAGTCGCACAAGGAAATCCAGGTCTGCGCCCGCTGCCACAGTCGCCGCAGCCAGTTGAGCGATGACTTTGTACCCGGACAGTCTTTCATGGATGTCTATCATCCGGCCCTGCTAACCCAGGGGCTGTATTACCCGGATGGCCAGATCCAGGATGAGGTCTATGTCTGGGGATCTTTCCAGCAGAGCTGGATGTTCCATGGGGGTGTCACCTGTTCCGACTGTCATGATCCCCATAGTGCACAACTCAGGGCGCCTGGGGAACAGGTCTGTTACCAGTGCCATGGTGTCGATCACTATGCCACTAAAACCCATCATCATCACCAACCGGGTTCCCGCGGTTCCAGCTGCGTTGAATGTCATATGCCGGCAACGACGTTCATGGGGGTGGACCGGCGACACGATCACAGCTTCCGCATTCCACGACCCGACCTGACAGTGAAACTGGCCGTCCCCAATGCCTGCAATGCCTGTCACGAAGACAAGTATGCTTCCTGGGCAGTGGAAACGGTAGAGAAGTGGTATGGGGAAAAGCCGAAGGCTTACCAGCAGTTTGTTTCTGTGCTGCAGGCAGGGCGGCAGCAACGCGTCGGCAGCTATACCAAGTTGCTGAAACTCGCCCTGGATGAGAACCAGCCCGTCATCGCCCGCGCCACGGCACTCACCTATCTGCCCGGTGCTGTCAGCCAGGCCTCCATGCGGGCTTTGCAGCAATTGCTCAACGCGGGAGAGCCGCTGCTGCGCCTGGGTGCCCTCGGCGCCATGGCATCTGCACCCCGGGAACAGCGTATCCTGGCATTCCCACTGGTGTGGGACGAGATCAAGGCCATACGCATCGAGGCGGCGCGCCTGCTGGCGGGCTATCCCCGGGACAGTTTCAAGCCGGGCCAGGGAGAGGTGCTGGACAAGGCCATCGGGGAATACATTCAGGTTCAGGAATTCAACGCCGAGCGACCCGAGGCACAGGTAAACCTGGGTAACCTCTATACCGACATGTCCCGGTTCAGCCAGGCCGAGACAGCTTACCGCAAGGCGCTTCAGCTTCAGCCGAAATTCGTACCTGCCTATGTCAACCTGGCCCAGATGCTGTCCCGAACCGGCAGGGAAGGTGAGGGCGCGGCACTGCTGCTGGCGGGAACCAGGCAGGTGCCGGATTCCGCTGACCTGTACCATGCCCTGGGACTTTCGAAAGTCAGACAAAAAGCTGTGGCCGAGTCCATTCCCCTGCTGGCCAAAGCCGCTGAACTGGATAAGGACAATGAACGTTATGGGTATGTTTATGCTGTTGCTCTGCAATCCGTGGGAAAGCTGGATCAGGCTATTGGCGTATTGGAAAACACACTGAAAAGGCATCCCGGGGATATTGACAGTCTGCATGCCCTGGTGACTTTTCATCGCGATGCCGGGCAGGTCGCCAAGGCCCTGGTCTATGCCAGGCAACTGGCGAAACTGTTGCCCCAGGATTCTGCTGTCAGGAAACTGCTGCTGGAACTGCAGCAGGGATCGAAGTGATCGTTCCTGCAGTATTGTCAATTGATGCTACACTCAAACGAATCAGGTAACAGCGGCGGGGTCTGGCTATTGCGGTCGGTCCCGTTTTTTTCTGATTCCGAGTTTCAGAAGAGGTGTTTGACCCGTGAAAAGAAAAGAAGTGTTGAAATTGGCCTTGATGATCGCGTTGCTTTTCAGCGCCTTCGTGACCTCGGCGAAGGAAAGACCCCGTCTGGTACTGCAGATTACCGTCGATGCCTTGCGGGGTGATCTGCCCAAGCGCTTTCGCAATGTAACCGGAGAGGGTGGCTTTCGCTATCTGATGAACAAGGGCATTCACTATACCAATGCCAATTATCAGCATGCCAATACGGAAACCATCGTCGGACACGCTTCGCTGGCGACAGGTGCCGTGCCTGCTGCACATGGTATGGTGGGCAATGTCAAGCGTGTCTTCGGCCTCGTGATAGATTTTGGGACATCCCAGTCCCCAAAATCGACTCAGCCTTTGAC
>JANEMG010000301.1 GCA_024511045.1 Gammaproteobacteria bacterium
CGTTCTATTGAGGGGTGATTTGGATTTCAAGTTCCCAATATTATACCTCTTTAGAGCGCACTATTCATTTACAATCAACAAGTTATTCTGTTTTTCTGAACTCCGAAACTTTAGTTGTAATTTGAAGTCAACGGGCATATAATGTTACCAGATAGTATCCATAAACAGCCGTCCATGAGCTGTTTATCGTTGTAAAACAGCCCATGCAAATGACTGTTTTCTTCATATTCAATGGCTTGCTGCCATTGTTTATGCCGGTACACCCTGTGCCGGATTTACCGAATCAATTTCCTGTCCAATTATTGAGGGAGGAATCATGAGCCTGATCAGACAACCAGCCGTCGCCGGCGCCTTCTACCCGGCAGACCCGAAAAAGCTGCATGATAATGATGCAGCATTATTTCAACGAGAGTAAAACGGCCGAAAAAGTTCCGAAAGCCATCATCGTTCCCCATGCCGGTTATATACCGTTGGCAAATCATAATTTAGCAAAACAGTAGCACCAGAAAATGCCGTAAGCATTTGTTAATATGTGATATGTTTCTATTAGCCGGCTGTTTCTGGCTGCTAAATTTTCAAGTGCGGAAAGTATATCTATTCCGGACCGATCGCCGCGACCGCCTACGCGCGACTGCAAAACAGCCACGACAGCATCACCCGGGTGGTGCTGCTCGGCCCTTCCCATCGCGTCGGCTTTCAGGGCCTGGCCGTCTGCAGCGCCGACACCTTCGCCACGCCGCTGGGCAATATTCCGGTCGATACCGAATCGGTGCAAAGCATTGCCCAGCTGCCCTACGTACAGTACATCGACCAGGCGCATCTGATGGAACACAGCCTGGAAGTGCATCTGCCCTTTCTCCAGGAAGTTCTGGACAGCTTCAGCCTGGTACCCATCGTCGTCGGCGACGCCACGGCGGAACAGGTCAGCGAGATCCTGGAGCTGCTCTGGGGTGGGCCGGAGACGCTGATCGTGATCAGTTCCGACCTGAGCCATTATCACGATTATGCCACGGCCAGGCAAATGGACAAAGCCACATCGGAACACATCGAAGCGCTGCAATACGAACAACTGGACTATGAATCGGCCTGCGGCAGAGTACCGATCTGCGGTCTCCTGGCGCTGGCGCGAAAAAAATCCCTGCACGTTAAAACCATCGACTTGAGAAACTCCGGTGACACGGCCGGAGACAAAAGCCGTGTGGTGGGATATGGTGCCTATGTCGTTGACTGAAGAAAACCGGCAGCGCCTGCTGCAGCTGGCCCGGGAATCCATCGAACACGGCCTACAGACCGGCCGGCCTTTGCCGGTCAGGCTGCAGGACTATCCGCCGGAATTGACCGAACCCCGCGCCACATTTGTCACGTTAGAGAAAAATCACCAGCTGCGCGGCTGCATCGGCATGCTGGAAGCGATCCAGC
This sequence comes from Gammaproteobacteria bacterium, assembly GCA_024511045.1. Classification (GTDB taxonomy): domain Bacteria; phylum Pseudomonadota; class Gammaproteobacteria; order Methylococcales; family Methylomonadaceae; genus JANEMG01. The sequence continues at coordinate 1,420 of JANEMG010000301.1, forward strand.
CGCTGGTTCAGGATATCGCCGAAAACGCCTTTTCCGCGGCTTTCCGCGATCCACGCTTTCCGCCGCTGGAGGCCGGCGAACTGTCGGACCTGAGCATTCATCTGTCCATACTCAGTCCCGCCGAGGAACTGACCTTTGCCTCGCAGGAGGATCTGCTGGCACAGCTCCGGCCGGGAATCGACGGCCTGATCCTGCAGGAGGGCCATCGCCGCGGCACGTTTCTGCCGACGGTCTGGGATTCCCTGCCCACATCGGATCAGTTTCTCAGGCACCTGAAACAGAAGGCCGGTCTGCCTCCCGACTACTGGTCGGATACGCTGAAGGTGTTTCGCTATACCACGGAATTGATCGAGTGATTCCCCCAGTGCTCCGGGCGCGGTATCCCATGTTGCAGGACTGAAGCCCCGCGCAGGGGGCCTGATTATTACAGCGTCTTCAGATATTCGATCAGGCTTTCCTTGTCAGACTCCGACAGACTGGTGCCGAACAGATGGCCCTCGTTGCCATTGCCTTTCCTGGCCGTATCGTAGCGGGTGCCGACTTTTTCCGCTTCCGGCCCCTGCACGATGAATCCGACATTCACCGGATCGTAGACATCATAACCCCGGTAGAAGACGCGCGGCCGGTCTTCCGGCGCTTTCAGCAAATCCCTGAGGGTCGGCACCGAGCCGTTGTGCAGGTAGGGTGCGCGCAGCCAGATACCGTCGAGATGCTAGACGTTGTAGCCGGGCAGATCCTCCTCCACCAGACCGCGACGTTCCAGACCCATCTCCTCGACCACCTGGTTGGCCAGGATTGTATATTTCCTGCCCCAGGTATCCAGCCGGTCGCGGTTGGTGCCCACCTCGGCAAGCGGCAACGGGCGGCCAACCTTGTCGCTGTCCTCGGCATGGCAGGAGGCGCAATGCCGGTCGAAGACAATACTGCCGGCGGCAGCTTTCGCGGCATCGACCGGATAAGGGAATTTGGGCGGCGGCGTGTTCTTTGCATAATCGGTGATCCACTGCACATGGCCGACGAATTCCTCCGCATCTGGGGGTTCTGCGCCGAGCAGTCCCAGCGCCGAGTCCATCACCACCGAATAGGCATCCCAGGTATCACCGGCCAGATTCAAACGCTGCGGATTGGCATCCTCGGGTTGACTGTCATACTTCTTGAGATTCCAGATGGCGGGAAAATCGGTCGGACCAAAAGTACCGTCGTCCGGCGGCTGCACCTCGATCATGAAATACTTGGTCAGATTCATCGCATCGTCCCTGCCCCTGCCCCATTCCGGGTAGGCATCGTTGTAGATCCACTGGAATTGCGCCTCGCGCTCCAGCAGCCGCTTTTTGGTGATGGGGATGATGAAGAAGCGATACAGCAGCTTGTCGATGAAATCGAGCTTAGTGTTCAGTTCGATCAGCATGAGAATATTGTCGCTGTTGAAGCGGGGGTCCTTGGCGCAGTCCACGATAAACCGGAAATACGCTTCGACGTTGCTGGTGTGGCCGGGCCCCAGAGGCACCAAAACCGGTTCCGCATCGGGGGAAGTGCGGTATCTCATGGTATGACAGACAGCACAGTTGTTGGCGACACGGGGAAAACCGATGGTCTTTTTGGTAAAGCCCACGGGTAGTTCCATACCCTGCTCCCAGGGTATGCCCAGCGAGGCGTAACCGCCGGGGCCGGGAAGCTTGTCAGGATACATTCTCGGCAGCACCATGAAGATCCAGTAGGGTATGCCCGCATCCCATTCCGCGCCGATCGATGCATACATGAAGCGGGTGGCGCCATCACGCATCACCCATTCGGGCTGTGGATGCTCGCGAAAACCCCGGTCCCAGGCGATGTAGGCGAGAATACCCCCCAGAACGAGCACGAGAACAAGCAATACGATCAGGCCTGTCTTCAGCCTGGGGCAGTTGTATTTGTTTTTCTTGTTGCTGGTCATCGGCGCTCTCCCATGAGCCATATGCAAAACTAAAAATTGATTTTGTCTGGTTGAATGCTGCGCACCCTGTGGATGCGAATGATTCTCAATAATTACGTATTTCTATGGTGGATCCATTCTCCCGTCCAATATT
>JANEMG010000302.1 GCA_024511045.1 Gammaproteobacteria bacterium
TATCATAACAAATAGGCACCAGACACGCCCCTCCTTATCCCCTTGTTTTGGCACCAGTTAGCCAAAAAATTCACTGGCTTTTCGAGTTTTGCATTTACCTCTGGTGGCATTGATGGTGTTTTTCGGGATTTCCAGCCAGGATGTGAAGATATTGGCAAAACCGTTGAGGACTTTGTGTCCCATATAATAGCCGTAGCTGTGGTGTTCCTGTTCTTCAGCGCTGCCAGCAGGGGAAAAAGCGATCAGCAGGCATGACAGCAAGGCGGAGAGGAGGGTGCGTCGATAAGTGTTCATGTCGGTATCCAGATGGTTGCGTCATTAGATACCGGATAAGTATAGCAGAGCTTTTCAGATGCGAAATTCGCCGCTCAGCTTTTTGCCGCTTTGGCAAAAGCATTGGCCATTGCCGAGGCTGCCTGTTTGTCCGGCTGGCGCCTGACCGCATTGTTCGGACGTTTACGCGACTGCTCCGTGGTTTTTTCTGCAGGGGAGTTTTTCATGGATAACGAAATGCGCTTGCGCTGCGCATCGACCTCCAGGACTTTGACCCTGACCAGGTCGCCGGTCTTGACGACATCGCGGGGATCCCTGACGAAGCGGTCCGCCAGCTGGGAAATATGCACCAGGCCATCCTGATGCACGCCGATGTCAACGAAGGCGCCAAAATTGGCGACATTGGTGACCACGCCTGACAAGGACATGCCCACTTCCAGGTCGCTGATTTGTTCCACGCCTTCCTTGTACTGGATGCTGTGAAATTCCGGGCGCGGATCCCGTCCGGGTTTTTCCAGTTCCTGCAGTATGTCGACCACCGTCGGCAGGCCGAAGGTCTCGGTGGTGTATCGCGCAGGATCCAGTTTGCGCAGAAACTGACTCTGGCCGATCAGATCGCGTATGGATTTTCCGGTGTCTTCGAGAATTTTTTCCACCACGGGATAGGCTTCGGGATGCACGGCCGAGGCATCCAGAGGATTGTCGCCCTGCGTGATGCGCAGGAACCCTGCGGCCAATTGATAGGTTTTATCCCCCAGGCGCGGCACCTGCTGCAACTGGCTGCGGAAGGCGCCGTTGCTGTCGCGATAATCGATGATATTCCGGCTGACTGTGGCGGACAGACCGGATACCTGCTGCAGCAGGGAGACCGAGGCGGTGTTGACGTCGACGCCGACGGCATTGACGCAGTCCTCGACCGTGGCATCCAGGCTGCGGGCCAGCCTGCCCTGATTGACATCATGCTGATATTGGCCGACGCCGATGGATTTCGGGGTGATCTTGACCAGTTCTGCAAGCGGGTCCTGCAACCGGCGGGCGATGGAGACCGCGCCGCGCAAAGAAACATCCAGGTCCGGGAATTCCCTGGCAGCCAGCGCCGATGCCGAATACACCGAGGCGCCGGCTTCCGAGGTGATGACCTTGCTGATCTTCAGTTCGGGATGCTTGCGCATCAGTTCGCCGACCAGCTGATCGGTTTCCCTTGAGCCGGTGCCGTTGCCGATGCTGATCAGGTCGACCCCATGGCGGCCAGTTCGGCAAGGGCCTGCTGCCATTTTTTCTGCGGTGCATGGGGATAAATGGTGGCGGTATCCAGCAGTTTTCCGGTGGCATCGACGATGGCGACCTTGACCCCGGTACGCAGGCCGGGATCCAGTCCCATCGTGGTTTTCCGTCCTGCCGGCGCTGCCAGCAGCAGGTCGCGCAGATTGCTGGCGAAGACCTTGATCGCTTCCTCTTCGGCGCTTTCCCGCAGGCGCGTTTTTAGGTCCAGGTCGATGCGCGTGAACAACTTTATTTTCCAGGCCAGCCGGGCGGTTTCCGCCATCCAGACATCGCCCGGAAGGTCATTGCCGCGAACATCGAGATGCCGGGCTACCCGCTGTTCATGGATGCGATGGGGGGAATCCGGGTCGGCCGACGGCTGCAGCGTCAGATTCAGGATATTCTCGTTGCGGCCGCGGAACAGGGCCAGGGCCCGGTGCGAGGGGATTTTCCGGATCGCTTCCCGGTAATCGAAATAATCGCTGAATTTGGCGCCTTCGGCATCCTTACCCCTGACCACGGCGGATTGCAGAATCCCCTGTTCCCAGACCCTTTCGCGCAGTTCCTGCAGCAGTGCCGCCTGTTCCGACACATCCTCCATGATGATCTGCCGGGCGCCGGCCAGCGCCGCCTCGGCATCGGCAATCTCTTTTTCTGCGTCGATATAGTCCCGGGCGAGCTTTTCGGGGATTGTCTGGCGGTCTTTCAGCAACGCTGCCGCGAGCGGCTCCAGCCCCGCCTCGCGGGCGATCTGCGCCTTGGTCCGGCGCTTCGGCTTGTAGGGGAGGTACAGGTCCTCCAGCAGGGTCTTGCTGTCGGCCTGCAGGATCGACTGTTCCAGTTCCGGCGTCAGCTTGCCCTGCGCGCGGATGCTCTCCAGCACCACGTCCCGGCGCTGCTCCAGTTCACGCAGGTAGGTCAGGCGTTCTTCCAGACTGCGCAATTGCGTGTCATCCAGTCCGCCGGTGGCTTCCTTGCCGGTAGCGGGCGATGAAAGGCACGGTGGCGCCTGCATCGAGAAGGGCGACCGCAGTAGCGACCTGGCGGGGTCTGACGGCCAGTTCGTCGGCAATGCGCTGGTTGATGTCCATGATGCGAGTGGGTTCGTGGGAAAAGCGCGCATTCTACCAGATAGTGATTTGACTGCAGGAGTTCTTTGGTAAAAAGTCGGTATTCTCGAGGGATGTTTGCTTGATGTTATGATCTTCGTTGCAGCAGCGGATTGTAAGTGCTACAGGAGCGGAAAACAATGAAATCGAGAGACAGGCGGCATGGGCTGGTGCTGGTGCTAACCGGAGAGGGCAAGGGCAAGTCCTCCAGCGCCATCGGCATGGTGTTTCGCGCCGCCGGCTGGGGCATGAAAGTGTGCGTCATCCAGTTCATCAAGGGCCAGTGGCAGACCGGCGAGCAGAAAGCGGCACAGCGCTTCGACAACATCGAATGGCATGCCCTGGGCGACGGTTTTACCTGGGACACGAAAAATCCCCAGCAGGATATTGCCACCAGCCGCAGGATCTGGGAGTTAGGCAAGGAGAAAATCCTTTCCGGGGAATTCGATCTGGTGCTGCTGGATGAAATCAATTACTGCTGCGGCTATGGCTGGCTGTCGGGCAGGGAAATCGCCGAATTCATTCGCCAGCACAAGCCTGCCTGGCAGCATCTGATTCTGACCGGGCGCAATGCCCCTTCGGAAGTCATCGATGTCGCCGACACCGTCACCGAGATGCGGGCCGTCAAACACGCCTTCACGCAGGGCATCAAGGCGGAGCAGGGCATCGAATTTTAAATAGTTGCGGCACTGCTGGCCTTGAGACAAGGCGGCGGAATAACTACTCACCCCTGCCGGAAAAACCCCTGCAGGTGGTCTGTGGAGGAAGTGTCTTTGGCGGGACGGCAAAGTCAAGCCTGCAGGGACGTATTCACGGCGTTTTCCGGAGC
>JANEMG010000026.1 GCA_024511045.1 Gammaproteobacteria bacterium
CCCGGACATCAGATAATGTGGCAAGGGTATACCGCCTTACAGTTTATGTGTACTGGTTTCATGCTGCAGGATGGGGGGTAATATTGTGTGCGATGACTTATGGGTAATAGGCAGGCCTAAGCAGAATCCGGGAAAAGTCGCAGCACCCCGACTTTGGTAAATTTCCTGATGGTAGTTCTCCTGATGAATTACCCTGTCCTTGTGGTTTTCCATAATTTCACCTGATTACCCACAAGCTTCAGCCATTTCCCAAAATGAAAAACAGCGGTCAATCAATGACGAGTCATCGCTGTCATGCTGCGCTTATCAATACAAAACAAGTGTTGCAGTGAAATCGGGAAGAGCAATAAAGTGTCATTTCGACGGCAGGAGAAATCTTGGGCGCCATGGCAACGTGCCAACGCTCAAGATCCCTCCTGGCGTCGGGATGACAAGAATTACAGGGTTTCAGCAAAGCTGAGGGTCATACGTAATCAGGTAATTTTATTTGCGCTCGCCCTGTTAGCAAAACTCTTCCCTGCGACATTGCCGGCAAAGCGGAGTAAAATGGCCCGCAGCAGAGGCTGCAGACCGACATGCGGCTTCAATGACTTTTTCGATAGCAACAACTGGAATAAACCGTGGAAAATTTCACCCCTGTCTCCGCCCTGGCGGGCGGCGCACTGATCGGCATCGCCGTCACGCTGCTGCTGTTCAACGGCCGCATGGCCGGCGTCAGCGGCATCATGAACGGTATCTTCAATTCCCCCAGCGAGGAAAGAAACTGGCGCCTGGCCTTTCTCTGCGGACTGATACTGGGGGCCGTGCTGTTCCGTCTTCTGGCACCGGAATTCATGTCGCTCAGGCAGGGCTACCCCTTGCCGCTGCTGGCTGCCGGCGGCTTCCTGGTGGGCTTCGGCACGCGCATGGGCAGCGGCTGCACCAGCGGCCACGGCATCTGCGGCATCGCCAATCTGTCGCTGCGCTCGGTCCTGGCGACCTTGACGTTCATGGCCAGCGGCATCGTTACCGTGTATATCATCCGGCACGTTCTGGAGTTGTCCTCATGACCAGAATACTGCTGGCGCTGTCGAGCGGCACGATCTTCGGCCTGGGGCTGTCGCTGTCGCAAATGATCAACCCGGAAAAAGTCCAGAATTTTCTGGACATTGCCGGCCACTGGGACCCCAGCCTGGCCTTCGTCATGCTGGGTGCGCTGGCCGTTTCCCTGGTCAGCTTCCGTTTCGTTCTGCAGCGGCCCGCTCCGCTGCTCGCGGACAGCTTCCATGTCTCCAGAAAACGGCACATCGACAGGCCGCTGCTGCTGGGCGCCATGCTCTTCGGCATCGGCTGGGGAATGAGCGGCTACTATCCAGGCCCCGCCGTGGCGGCTCTGGGCCTGCTGTCCAGGGAGGCGCTAGTCATGGTCGCATCGATCTAAGCCGGATTCTTTGCCCACAAATGGTATGCCGATAAGAGAAAATCATGATCCAGCGCAGCCGAATCGATGATCGGCAATAAAGCATGACAGAGCGTCATCTCTACCAGCAACTGCTGACAGCGCCGAATCTTCTGACCTGTTTCCGCTTCGTCAGCGCCCCGGTTCTGCTGTGGCTGGCCTGGCACGGACATGAAAAAGCTTTTCTGCTGCTGGCCGTCACCTTCCTGAGCGATGCCCTGGACGGCTTCGTCGCCCGTCGGACCGGGCAGGTCAGTGAATTCGGTGCGATACTGGACAGCTGGGCGGATGTTGTCACCTACTCGACCATTGCACTGTGCGCCTGGTGGCTGTGGCCTGCGGTCGTTTCCCGCGAAGCGTTGTATGTCGCCCTGGTCATCGGCAGCTATCTGCTGCCGGCCGCAGTGGGCCTGTTCCGCTTCGGCAGATTCACCAGCTACCATACCCGGGCCGTCAAGCTGGCGGCGGTGCTCATGGCCGCAAGCCTGTTTTTGCTGTTTCTGGGCGGGCCGGCCAGGCCTTTTCGTTTTGCCGCCCTGGTCTGTACTGCCGCCGCCCTGGAAGAAATCGCCATCACCTTGGTGATTGACCGGTTCCGCACCAACATCCGCGGCATCTTCGAGGTCATCGGGAAAAACCCGGGGGATTGAGGTTTCCTGGAAAAAGGGAACTGCGGTCAGGACTTTTTTTCCCGCCGCCCGAGCTGCTCGTACCAAAGGTCGTGGTGTTGCTCGGCCCATGTCGTGTCGACCCGGCCCGTGGTCATGCCTTCCAGCGCCCCTTCGGTGCCGATGGAGCCGATATAGATATGCCCGAGCGCCCCGGCAGACAGCAGCAGCGCCGACACGCTGTGTATGACATGGCTGATCTGCAGCAGACTGCGCGGTTGCCCGAAGTTGCTGAAATCCAGGATCAGGCCGGAAATGCTGACCGCGATTCCGGCAAGCATCAGCAGCCAGAACCAGCCCTTTTCTCCGGCATTCATGCGCCCCGCGGAAGCGTGCCGGTCACCCGTCACACCGCCCAGCGATTTCAGCCATTGCCGGTCCACGGCGGTGGGGATGTTGTCCCCCAGCCAGGCGATGAGCATCAGCAGCAGCCCGACGATGAACAGCGGCCCGCTGTAGTTGTGCGCGGTTTTGGCCGCCGCCGCCAAAGACGAAAAAGCACCGTGGCCGAGCAACGGCAGCAGCGTTTCACGGCCATACAACAGCAGCAGGCCGGAGCACATCAGCAGCAGAAAAAGAATCGCAGTCGTCCAGTGCAGGATGCGCTCGTAGACGCTCCAGCGCGGCACCGTGATGCCAGTGCGCGGCGCATCGAGCCTGATACGGCCATGCAGCAGAAAAAAACCACCCAGCGCCAGCAGCGTCAAGACCAGCCCCCAGGCACCCAGCACGGCGATCGGACCATTGCGCAGCAGCCGCCAGTCCTGCCCCGTACTCTGTATCAACATGCCGCTCTCGCGGCCCTGCACCGCGCTGTATCCTTCCGCGCCGTGACGGATCTGCCGCCAGGTGTCGGCGTCGGCGGCAAAAAGCGGATCCGTGAACAGGATGGCAAGCAGCGTGATGGCTGCTGCGAACAATAATTTACCGGTGCCGTGCATCGTATCGTCCCCCTCTCAATGCGGCAATACGGAAGTCATGACTTCCTGTAGGCGGTATTCCAGCCCCAGGGTGCCCCCGACTGCCTCCGCCCGCCCTCGTTTGCCCCTTCGCGGCGGATCACGCGCTCCCGGAACAGCTCGGCGACAATATCGCCGTCCCCTGCCAGCAACGCCTTGGTGGAACACATTTCCGCGCACAGCGGCAATTTGCCTTCGGCGATGCGGTTGCGGCCATATTTTTCGAATTCCTCCGGCGAGTTGTCCGCTTCCGGGCCACCGGCACAGAACGTACACTTGTCCATTTTGCCGCGCACACCGAACAGGCCATCCTGAGGAAATTGCGGTGCACCGAAGGGGCAGGCATACAGGCAATAGCCGCAGCCGATGCACAGGTTCTTGTCGTGCAGCACGATGCCGTCGTCGGTGGTATAGAAGCAGTCCACCGGACAAACCGCCGCACAGGGGGCGTCGCTGCAGTGCATGCAGGCCACGGAGATGCTTTTTTCACCCGGCTGGCCGTCATCGATGGTGACCACCCGGCGCCGGTTGACGCCCCAGGGAATTTCATGTTCGTTCTTGCAGGCAGTGACGCAGGCGTTGCATTCGATGCAGCGTTCGTCGTCACAGAGAAATTTCATTCTCGCCATTGCTTTCTCCGTCAGACCTTGCGCAGACGGCACAACGATACCTTGGTTTCCTGCATCGCCGTGACCGCATCGTAACCATAGGTGAATACCGTGTTGCAGGATTCCCCCAGCACATAGGGAGCGCTGCCGGCAGGGTATCTGTGGCGCAGGTCCTGGCCCTGGTAATGCCCGCCGAAATGAAAGGGCATGAACACCAGGCCGCGGGAAACCCTTTCCGTGACCAAGGCCTGCACCTTGATGCGGCCGCCTTCCGGGCCTTCCACCCAGACCATGTCGCCATGCCTGACCCCGGCATCGTTGGCATCGCCCGGATTGATCTCCACGAACATCTCTTGCTGCAGTTCCGCCAGCCAGGGGTTGGAGCGGGTCTCGGCGCCGCCGCCTTCATACTCGACCAGCCGGCCGCTGGTCATGGTCAGCGGATAGTCCCTGTTGTAGTCGATGTTCTGGATGGAGGCAAAGCGCGTCGGCAGACGGTAGAAGGATTTCCGGTCGGCATAGGTGGGAAATTTTTCCACCATGTCCCGGCGGCTGGAATAGATCGGTTCGCGGTGCACCGGCACCGGGTCGGGAAACTGCCAGACCACGCAGCGCGCCTTGGCATTGCCGAAGGGCGCGCAGCCATGCCCGATGGCCACCCGCTGGATGCCGCCGGAGAGGTCGGTTTTCCAGTTCTTGCCTTCCGCCTGACGTTTTTCCTCGGCGCTCAGTTCATCCCACCAGCCCAGCTGTTTGAGTAATTCGGCATTGAATTCCGGATAGCCGTCCCGGATGTCCGAACCTTCCGTATAGGAGCCATCCGCCAGCAGGCTGACGCCATCGCGCTGCACACCGAAGCGGGCGCGAAACGGCAGGCCGCCTTCGGCAACCGGCTTGCCGGTGTCATACAGCAGCGGCGTCCCGGGATGCTGCATTGCTGCATTACCCCAGCACGGCCAGGGCAGGCCGAAATACTCGCCGTCGCAGGGGCCGCCCCTGGCCTGCAGCGTCGTGGTATCGAAGGTGTGCCAGTTGCGCTGCTGTTTTTTCAGGCGTTCCGGGGTCTGGCCGGTGTAGCCGATGGTCCAGGCACCGCGGTTGAATTCCCGGGTGATGTCCTCGATCACCGGGCGGTCATTCTGCACCTGGATGTGCTTGAACATTTCGTCGTCAAAGCCGAATTTCCTGGCGAACAGGTACAGAATCTCGTGGTCCGGTCTGGATTCGAACAATCGTTCGATGACCTGGTCACGCCACTGCACGGAGCGGTTCGAGGCGGTCACCGAGCCATGGGTTTCGAACTGGGTGCAGGCCGGCAGCAGGTAGGTGTCGTTCTGTCGTTCGTGCAATACCGCGCTGACCGTGGGATAGGGGTCGATGACCACCAGCAGATCCAGCTTTTCCATGGCCTGCTTCATTTCCGGAGCGCGGGTCTGGCTGTTGGGTGCGTGTCCCCAGAACACCATGGCCCGGAGATTGTCCCGCTGGGCGATGTTGTCCGCGTCCTCCAGGATGCCGTCTATCCAGCGCGATACCGGGATGCCGCTGGTGTTCATGGTGCGTTTTGGCGTGCCGCTGCCATTGGCATAGCGCTGCTGATCGAAGCGCTGCGACAGCCACTGATAGTCGACATCCCAGACCTTCGCCCAGTGCTTCCAGGCACCCTCGGAGAGACCGTAGTAGCCGGGCAGGGTGTGCGCATTGGGCCCCAGATCGGTGGCGCCCTGGACGTTGTCATGACCGCGGAAGATGTTGGTGCCGCCGCCGGCCACGCCCATGTTGCCCAGCGCCAGCTGAAAGATGCAATAGGCCCGGGTGTTGTTGCTGCCGGTGCTGTGCTGGGTGCCGCCCATACACCAGATGAAGGTGCCGGGTCGGTTTTCGGCCATGGTTTTCGCGGCTTGATGCACCTGGCTTTCCGGGACGCCGGTGACCTCTTCCACCCGTTCCGGCGTCCATCGGGCGACTTCCTCGCGGATATCCTCCATGCCATAGACGCGCTGGCGGATGAAATCCCGGTCTTCCCAGCCGTTCTCGAAGATGTGCCAGAGCATGCCCCAGATCAGCGGCACGTCGGTACCGGGGCGCAGCGCTATATGCTGGTCGGCATGCGCGGCGGTGCGGGTGAAGCGCGGGTCGATGACGATCAGCGGCGCGCCGCGCTCCTTCGCCTTGAAGATATGCAGCATGGACACCGGATGCGCCTCGGCGGGATTGCCGCCGATGATCAGTATCGCCCTGGCATTGTGGATGTCGTTGAAGGAATTGGTCATCGCCCCGTAGCCCCAGGTGTTGGCGACGCCGGCGACGGTGGTGGAATGACAGATCCTGGCCTGGTGGTCGATATTGTTGGAGCCCCAGAAGGCGGCGAATTTGCGGAACAGGTAGGCCTGCTCGTTGTTGTGCTTGGAGGAACCCAGCCAGTACACCGAATCCGGTCCGGACTGTTTGCGCAGCGCCAGCAGGCGCTCGCCGATGGCGTCGATGGCCTGCTCCCAGGTGATGCGTCGCCATGTGCCATCGACCAGCCGCATGGGGTATTTCAGGCGCCGTTCGCCATGCCCGTGTTCCCGGACCGAAGCGCCCTTGGCGCAGTGCGCGCCCAGGTTGATGGGATGATCGAAAGCCGGCTCCTGCCCGGTCCAGACGCCGTTCTCCACTTCGGCAATGATGCCGCAGCCCACCGAGCAATGCGTGCAGACGGTGCGCACCAGTTTTTTCTCGACCTGTTGCCTGCCCACCCCGGCCGTTTCCGCCGCCGCCTTCTCCATCATGGTCAGCGGCAGGGATGCGGCGACTGCGGCCCCGCCGGCCGCCAGCCCGGCATTGCGCAGGAAGGTCCTGCGATCGATGGCTTGGCCGGTCGCCGCATGACGACTGCCGGGTACTGCCTCTGCCGTCTGCCGTTTGCGCAGTTTCATGTTCAGTTCCCCCTTGATGATGGAGCGTTGCGGCAACGGGTCAGAACCGGGCCGTCCGGTAGTATCTACGGATGTGGCCGGTTTCCCGGTAACCCTGACGGACGGCACCTTTCGTTGTTTGCGACGGCTGCCGTCTGCGTCCGGAAGCGGACAGGGAGTCGGCGGAGGAGAAGCCGACGGCAGCGCCGATCCCGGCAAGGATTTTTTTCAGAAACCGGCGGCGCGGCGATGTTAATGAACGGAACATAAGCTTTCTATCCATTGGCTGCGAAGCTGAATACCGACTTTAATCCCGTTGCGGAAAAATAGCAACCGTGGTCATTTCCGCGCCGCGCTGATTATTTCGTAGGCCTTTCTGATTTTCTGGGTCTTTTCCTTGGCCATGGTCATCATCTCTTCGGGCAGCCCCTTGGCCACCAGTTTGTCCGGATGGTGCTGACTGATCAGCCGCCGGTAGGCCCTTTTCACTTCACTGTCGCTGGCCGCGGCAGTCACGCCCAATACCGCGTAGGCGTCCTGCAGGCTGGGCTGGCCGGACGTACTGCCGCCGCGCTTCTGTCGGTAACGGCTTTTCTGGTAAAAACGCTGCTGTGCCTGCAATTGCAGCTTCAGGCGCTGATAATCGAAACGCGAGACGCCCAGCTGCGCACAGATCTGCAACAGCAGCCGCTCTTCCCTGGCACTAATACTGCCGTCCGCAAGAGCCGCCTGGATCTGAATTTCCAGGAACATACGCAGCAAATCCAAGCGCTGCTGGCATTCCTGGCGAAACTGCCGCAGCGTTTCCTGCAATGGAAAGTCAGCAACCTTGCCCTCCTGAAACAGTTTGATCGCCGCCTGGCGCATTTCCCCGGTCAACCCCATTTCCTCCATGATCCGGCTGGCCAGATCGATTTCCGCCTGGGAAACCCGGCCATCGGCCTTGGCGACATGCCCCATGACCGAAAACGTCGCGGTAAAAAACGCCATTTGAATGCGCTGCTGGCCGCCCGGCCTGAACCGCCAGCCATGCAGCCTGTCCATGCCCTCCATGCCGACATCGAACTGATGCCCGAAGGCAGCACCGAACAATGCTCCCAGCGGCCCGCCGACAAACAGCCCGAAGGCGCCACCCAGAATTTTACCTACCCAACGCATCGTGATATGGAATGATTGTGAAAAATGCTAAACTTACCGCAATCCTGGTTTTATAGATAGTTTTCGAGATGTTTTTATGAACCCCCCGTCCGTCCTGTTCGAATCATCCATCACCAGTCTGGAACTGCTCAACCGCGGCAAGGTCCGTGACATCTACGCCATCGACGACGAGCACCTGCTGATCGTCACGACCGACCGGATTTCCGCCTTCGATGTGGTATTGCCCGACCCCATTCCCGGCAAGGGTCTGGTGTTGACCCGCGTCGCGAAATTCTGGTTCGAAAGGACCCGGCACATCATCGCCAACCATCTCGCCGACCTGACTCTGCAGCAGGTGCTTCCGGATGCCGCCGAACGCCAGCAGGTACAGGGCCGCGCCATGATCGTGAAACGGCTGCGGCCGCTGCCTGTGGAAGCCATCGTCAGGGGTTACCTGATCGGTTCCGGGTGGAAGGACTATCAACGCTCCGGCAACGTATGCGGCATCGGCCTGCCGGCAGGCATGCAGCTGGCAGAAAGGCTGCCGGAGGCCATCTACACCCCTTCCACGAAAGCGGAACAGGGCGAACACGATGAAAATATTGCCTATGCAAGGACCGAAGAACTGCTGGGCCGGGAACTGGCCGCAAAGGTCCGCGACAGCAGCCTGCGGCTGTACAGGGAAGCCGCCGACTATGCCCTGCAGCGCGGCATCATCATCGCCGACACGAAATTCGAATTCGGCACCGATGCTGCCGGCAACCTGTACCTGATCGACGAGGCATTGACTCCCGACTCCTCCCGCTTCTGGCCGGCCGATCAATACCATCCGGGCACCAGTCCGCCCAGCTTCGACAAGCAGTTCATCCGTGATTACCTGGAAAAGCTGGACTGGGACAAGACGCCGCCCGGCCCCAGGCTGCCGGAGGACATCATCGAAAAAAGCAGCGCCAAGTATCGCGAGGCGGAAAGGAGATTGACCCAGGGGTGATTGTCCGGGAAAGTCCGGAAACTGTCAGATGAGACCATGTTCGGCAAAGGAATAGGGCATCCCGTCGCCGATGATGAAATGGTCCAGCACCCGGATATCCAGCAATCCCAGTGCCTGCTGCAGCTTGCTGGTTATCTGCCTGTCGGCCTGGCTGGGTTCGGCAACCCCCGAGGGATGATTGTGGGCGAAGATCACCGCCGCGGCATTGTGCTGCAAGGCCCGCCTGGCGACTTCCCGTGGATAGACGCTGGCGCCGTCTATGGTGCCATGGAACATTTCTTCCAGCTCGATGATGCGATGCCGGTTGTCCAGAAACAGACAGGCGAACACTTCGTGCGCATACCCGCCCAGTTTCGTACACAGATAGGCGCGGGTCATTTCCGGGCTGGTCAAGGCATCGCCGCGCTGCAGAACTTCCAGAAAATGCCGCCTGGCCATTTCCATTACCGCCTGCAGCTGTGCGTATTTGGCATTGCCCAGTCCGCGGCATTGGCAGAAGCGGGGCAGATCAGCGCTCAACAGGGCGCGCAATGAGCCAAACTGGCCGAGCAGATCGCGGGCCAGATCCACGGCAGACTTGCCTGGCGATCCGGTGCGCAGAAAGATCGCCAGCAACTCTGCGTCGGTCAAGGCATCCGGCCCACGCTGCAAAAGTTTTTCCCTGGGACGCTCCTCTGCCGGCCAGTCGTTGATTGCCATATTGCACCGATGGGTTGATTCCACGAAATAATTCAAAGCATAGAAGAATTGGCCTAGACTTGCCATAATAGTGTTGATAATACAGCGGGGTGAAAAAGATCGACAAACGTATTCTGTTAGGCGTCAGCGGCGGCATCGCCGCGTACAAATCGGCGCAACTGGCCAGATTGCTGCGCAGGCAGGGAGCCGATGTGCGGGTGGTGATGACACTATCGGCAACCCGGTTCGTCACTCCGCTGACTTTTCAGGCCTTGACCGGCCATGCCGTACACTCGGCAGTGCTGGATGAAGACCAGGAAAATGCCATGGGCCATATCAATCTGGCGCGCTGGGCCGATGTTTTGCTGGTTGCGCCGGCAACCGCCAATGTGCTGGCCAAATTCAGCCTGGGCATTGCCGATGACCTGCTGTCGACCCTGTATCTGGCGACTGAATGTCCGGTGTTCGTTGCACCGGCGATGAATCAGGCCATGTGGGCAAAACCGGCAACCCGGGAAAACCTGCAACGCCTGAGAAACCATGGTGTCACAATTCTGGGGCCGGACCAGGGCGAACAGGCCTGCGGGGAAACCGGGCCTGGACGGATGCAGGAGCCGGAGGCCATCTGCCGGCGACTTTTCCCGCCAGACTGCAGCGCTCCCTTGCACGGGAAAAGGGTTTTGATCAGCGCCGGCCCGACGCGGGAACCGCTGGATCCGGTGCGCTACATCAGCAACCGCAGTTCCGGCAAAATGGGCTATGCTTTGGCGGCTGCAGCCGTAAAGTCAGGTGCTTCTGTGACCCTGGTCAGCGGTCCGGTAGCATTGACCGCGCCTGACGGAGTGGACATGGTAATGGTGGAAACGGCGCAGCAGATGTACGATGCCGTAATCGCCCGGGCCAGCCAGCATGACATCTATATCGGCGCCGCCGCCGTGGCCGACTACACCCCAGCCGCCGTACAGGATGAAAAAATAAAAAAACACAGCGATGAATTGCTGCTGCCGCTGCAAAAAACCCGCGATATTCTGGCTGCCGTTGCTGCCTTGCCCGACAAGCCTTTTACCGTCGGCTTTGCCGCCGAAACCGAGGCATTGGCTGACAATGCGCAAAAAAAACTGCACAGCAAAAACCTGGACATGATTGCCGCCAACTGGGTGGGACGGGAAACCGGCGGCTTCGATTCCGACCAGAATGCCCTGCGCGTTTTCTGGAAAGACGGGCAATGCCAACTGGAAATGGCGGACAAGAAAGTGATCGCCGGACAATTACTGGGCCTGATAGCCGAGAAGATCGATGCAAAAAGTACAACTTAAAATACTGGATGACAGGCTCGGCAAAGAGATCGCCCTGCCGCAATACGCCACCAGCGGCTCTGCCGGACTGGACCTGCGCGCCTGCCTGATGGAGCCGCTGACGCTGCAGCCCGGTGCAACGGCGTTGATTCCCACCGGCCTGGCGATTCATATTGCCGACCATCATCTGGCGGCGGTACTGCTGCCCCGGTCGGGTCTGGGGCACAAACACGGTATCGTGCTGGGCAACCTGGTTGGGTTGATCGACTCCGATTATCAGGGGCAGGTATTTGTTTCCTGCTGGAACCGCGGTCAGGAACCCTTCGAAATCGTCGTCGGCGAACGTATTGCGCAGATGGTGTTTGTCCCGGTAGTGCAGGCGGAATTCGATATCGTCGAGAACTTCGATGCAAGCGCCCGCGGCAGCGGCGGTTTTGGCCATACCGGCCGGCATTGATCCAGGCATCGGGGCTTCATCGCAAATGAACAGACATGCAACGTCATTCAAGGAATTAGGAATATGACACGTATTTTCACCCTGGTTTCGATCATCGCCGTGTTCATGGTTCTGCTGGCAGGCGGCGGTATCTACTGGCTGGCAATCTCTGAAATCGAACAGTCGAAAAAGGAGTCCACGCGTTGGCGTGGCGAAAGGCATTGCCCTGGGCATCAGCAGTAAAATTGAACAACTCAATTTTGCCCTGGACAATATCGCCGGGGATCCTGATCTGGGAGCGGCCATCGACGCAGGCAATCCGGCAGAAACTGACAGACTGCTGTCCTAATTTGCCAGGCTGCTGCCCGGGATGCTGAAACTGCGTTTTCTGCCGCCCGACATCAGTGCTCCGGACCATTCCACTGTCCCGCACCTGGGCTTCGCCGACTTGGAGATGATTCATGCCGCATTGCAGGAAAACCCGCCGCCCATGGTTCAGGGCGACGAAGGGCCGAACCGCCATCTGGCCATTGCCCGGCAGGTCATTCGCAATGGCCGGGTGGCCGGTGTACTGCTGGCAAGCATGCAATATGCCTTTCTGAAAGACAATGTCGTAGACGCCGACCTTTCAGAAGGCCTGATCGAGCTGCGCCAGAACCGGCTGGTGCTTGCCTCTGCCGGAGATCAAAGCCTGCGTGACAACGGCACGGGCACCGAGATCGAAATACCAAAAACCGGCTGGAAATTGCAATTATGGTTTCCCACACAAGTCGCTTTCAATGAACCTGGACTGTTGGTGGGCATTTTTCTGATACCCGCACTGACAGCCTGCCTGGCTTTTTTTGTCGGCTACCGGCGCTTCTCGGAACTGCTGCGCCAGGATCAAAGCAGCGTGCTGAAGGCCGTCAAGGATTTGATGACCGGTCACCTGCAGGGCAGCTATCCGGTCAATATCGATGAAATGCGCGTCATCATTTCCACTGTCGTACAGTACAAGCGGGTCCTGGACAGCGACAAGAATGCGACAGATGCAGATGCAGAGGAAGAACTGGATATCGATGAATTTTTCGGCAATGAAGCAGAAGTCGCGGGCTTTTTGAGCGAAGATTCGGGAATCGAGGTCATACACGACAGCGCCGCCTTCGAAAGCCAGCCGAAGCCGCAATTGCAGCCTGAAGGCGCAGCGGTGCAGGGCCTGCAAAACGCTCGCCACATCCGCAGCGAAGAAATGGCAGGCGCCACACCGGCTGCCATCTTCCGCGCCTATGACATACGCGGCATCGTCAATGAAACGCTGACCACGGACATCGTCTATGAAATTGGCCGGGCTTTTGCCACCGAGGCAAAAAACAAAGGCTGCGAAACGGTCATTCTGGCCCGTGATGGCCGCAAATCCAGCCCGGCGCTCAGCGACTCCATGACCCAGGGCATAATCCGCACCGGCGTCAATGTCCTGGATATCGGTCTGGTCCCGACACCGATGCTGTATTTCATCACCCACCACCGCGAGGGTCGCAGTGGCGCCATGATCACCGGCAGTCATAATCCCCCGAATTACAATGGCGTGAAACTGGTGGTCGATGGCGAGACCCTGGCTGGCGACAGAATTCAAACGCTGACCGCCATGGAGAGCGAAGCGAAGGCGGTTAGTCCCCGGTAGCGACCAGGGCCGCACTGTTTATCCGGCGTGCGATAGCGCAGAGGGAAAACAAAGTAGGCATACGAAAAGTCGC
>JANEMG010000303.1:0-239 GCA_024511045.1 Gammaproteobacteria bacterium
TGGATGGATAACCATGGCGTTATGCTTCCTCCAGGTTTTGCGTGAGCCAGTCGTTCAATATCTGGCGGGTTCGGAACAAAGGATAACTCCTTTTTGGAATATAATCACATGGTACCCGACACACGATTTTTTCATGGCTCCGGTGCTCTCCGCGCGCCCCTCCAGGTACGATCCTGAGTTCTGCGGCGCGGCGCAGGGGAAGCGCGGATCATTCATGGTCGAAAAAGCTGCACTAACCC
>JANEMG010000303.1:249-3471 GCA_024511045.1 Gammaproteobacteria bacterium
CCATGGCGTTATGCTTCCTCCAGGTTTTGCGTGAGCCAGTCGTTCAATATCTGGCGGGTTCGGAACAAAGGATAACTCCTTTTTGGAATATAATCACATGGTACCCGACACCCTTATTCGGTAACAACTACTCAAGTTTTTTGTTTTAGATGCCAAGGTAAAGCCATGAAAAAAATAACTAATATCAAAACATGGAATAGTTGCCTGGTTTCAGTGATGTTTCTTTTCAGCGGCGTCGTTTCTGCACAAATCACGACTATCGATGTTCTTGCGCTGTACGCATCGAATACAGCCGCTTTTTCACCCGTGGAACGCATTGTTGCGATGGAGGCTTATGGGAACCAGGCCCTGGCGAACAGTCAGTCGAACATCCGTATCCGCGTTGTGCACATCGAAGAATTGAATATTCCGGATGCAACGGCTGACGCCAATACACTCGAGCAATTGAGAACCAATCAGACGGCTCTGGCTCTGCGAACCAAATATGGCGCAGATCTGGTTGCATTGATAACCTCTACCGATCATTTCTGTGGATATGCTTATCAGCCTATTGGCAACAATGGACTGATATCCTCCTTTTACAAGGATTATGGCTTCAGTGTCGTTGGTCATACCTGCACCAGTTCATTGATTCATGAAATTGGCCATAATCTCGGTCTGGATCATTCTGTCAGACAAAAAGCCGAAGGCGGCCTTTATCCCTGGGGGCGGGGATATGGTGTCGACGGCACCTTTGCAACGGTTATGGCCTATGGCAGAAGTTATTCCACCGGCCGCGTCCAGTTTTTTTCCAATCCGGATATTTTCGGTTGCAATGGCTTGCCATGCGGTATTCCCATTGATCAGACGAACGGCGCCCATTCCGTTTTAGCTCTCGCTTATGCCGGCCCGCAAATTGAACAGTGGTTTGTCCCTTCCTCCCCGTCCGATGGCAATACCGCACCCTCTGCCGGTGACGATTTTGCCAGCGTCCTGACGGGAGCGACCGTGACAGTCGACGTGCTGGGCAACGATGTCGACCCAGACGGCGATGTATTGACGCTGATCTCCAGCACCCAGGGGAAACATGGTGCAACATCCATCTACAACGGCCGGATCACCTATACAGCGTCAGCGGATTTCAGCGGCGATGATTCATTTTCCTATACCATCGATGATGGCAACAACCATACGGCGACAGCGTTGGTCGCCATCACTGTCGCACCATCTGCGTCCCCCGTGGGCAACACCTTCCCGACTGCGGCAAATGACAAGGTTTACACGAATCTCGATCAAGCGGTGACGATCGATGTTCTGGACAACGATGCAGACATTGATGGCGATACCCTGGTCATTGCCAGTGTGGATGCGGGTCAATTTGGAACGACGTCGCTAAGCAACGGCAAGGTTGTCTATACACCCAACAATGGCGCCATGGGGTTCGATACTTTTCAATACTTCATCAGCGACGGCAAGGGCGGCACAGACAGCGCCATGGTCACGGTTGGTGTTGGTGCCGGATTGGAGTATGCATACTACGAAGGCCAGTGGGATGCCCTGCCAAATTTTGCAGATTTGTTTCCATTAAAAACCGGCAATGCGCACGATTTTTCACTTTTCGAGAGAGACCGTGACGATGAATTTGCATTCCGCTACCATGGCTCGATCGAAATTGCCCAGGCGGGCGATTACACCTTCTTTATCGGCTCTGACGATGGCAGCCGTTTGCTGATCGATGGCACAGCGATCATCGACAATGACGGCCTGCATGGTTACGTTGAAGAAAATGCTTCGGTTTCCCTGACGGCAGGCATGCATGCCTTCGAAGTGCAGTTTTTCGATAAATGGGGCGGGGAAAGGCTGACTGTCAACTGGCAGGGTCCCGGTTTCGACAAAACGCCTGTTTCAGAAGCCGAATTGTTCAGAGTTGGGACTGTTGCTGCGCCGGTCAATCAGGGGCCAGCAGCTGCCGATGATGCCGTCACGATCCGACAGGATCAATCCGTCATCATCGCTGTTCTGGCCAATGACAGCAGTCCAAGAGGCGATGCGTTGACTATCATTGCCGCCAGTAATCCAGCTCATGGTTCGGTGCTTGCAATGGGTGGGACAATACTATACAAGCCGGAATCAGGTTTTGTTGGCAAGGATGGTTTTGTCTATACCATCACTGATGGTTATGGCCTTCAGGCAACTGCCAATGTGAGTGTCCTGGTTGAAGCATCTTTTACCGTGCCGTTTTCAGGCAATGATTACAGGCTGACTGCCGAGAAGCTGGTCAGCCAGTACTATCTTGATATCCTGAAACGTCAGCCTTCTGACGAGGAAGTGGCATTCTGGGTTGAACAATTGAACAATTGAACAATTGAACGGTGGAACCCTGACGCGCGCAGAAATTATAGACCGGTTTCTCTCGAGTCCGGAAGTCGGGGCAAACATAGCGCCGATTGTGCGTTTGTACTTTGCCTGTTTCCTTAGAATACCGGATTACAACGGTCTGAATTTCTGGATAAATGAATATAAATCCGGTCTGACCATAGAAGGCATTGCAGAAGGTTTTGTCCGCTCACCCGAATTCACCAGCATTTACGGCGTGATGAGCAATGAGGAATTTGTGACCTTGCTGTACAACAACGTGCTGGATAGAGCGCCAGATCAGAATGGATTTGTTTTCTGGGTCAGCAAGCTGAATAAGGGGGAATTGACCCGCGGGCAGGTCGTGGCGGGATTTTCCAATGCTATTGAATATATCGCCAATTCGGCAAGACAGGTTTATATAATATTGATCCATATGGGATTGCTGGATCGCGTTCCTGGGCAGGCAGAAATGGCAGGTATGATGGAATCATTCACTCAAGGTGCGTCGGGTATTGAGCTGATAGACCAGGTACTTGCTTCTGCTGCGTATAGAGAAAGATTTGGCGATCGTCTGCTAACATTGCAATGGAGTCCGAGTAGTTCCGGGGCTCCAGAGGGTTACAAAATTTTTACAGGTCCAACTCCCGATGGGGCAATAATCGAAGTTGCTGACATTGCTGTGGATCAATTAGCCGATCCATCGGCACCCTCTACAGATTTTCTGACTTATACGGAATTGGGATTGAACAGCGGCGAAACGGTGTGTTGTAACTACTCACCCCTAAGATGAGTACAAGCCTGCCTCGATGGATCTACAATCGCTTTTTCATGTCTGTAGAGGCTTGACATCATAGCACGCCGAGTCTATGCTATTGACCCAACACA
>JANEMG010000304.1 GCA_024511045.1 Gammaproteobacteria bacterium
TGTGGACAGCCTCCGTTTGATTTGGTTTTGTGTGTTCATGCCGTGAAGCATGCAGCAAACGGTACATTTTGTCCAGATGTTTTTTATGGGTAAAGGGCAGTTCTAGGCTGCATGCTGCTGTCGTTTTTCGCGGCGCCTGCTGCACAGGCGAAAGTTTTCGATTATCTGTATATCGATGCCAGTGAAGGCAATGCCAGCGGCGGACATGTCGCGCTGCGCATCGGTGATGCCATCTACCATTACCAGCATGTCGATCACGGCCTGATCCGGGTCGTGAAAAACGACCCTGCGGATTTCGAGTTCCTGTATCGCTATCTGCACAACCGAAGCATCTATCTCAGCCGCATCGAAGTCACTGGGGAGACCTATGCGCTGCTGCGGGATCATTTTGCACAGCAAAACCTGCTGCAGAAACAGCAGTTTTCCCTGCTGGACAAACTGCACCAGGAGCGCAGACTGCTGCACTGGCTGCGCGGCGATGCCGCATACAGTCAACCACCGCCCCTGCCTCTGAAAGGGGCGGGTCTGTTCTTTCGTGTCGAAGCAGTCGATGGGGTGCAGCGCATCGAGATGATCGACAAGCCGGAGGCAGGGGCCCTTGCAACAGTGCGTCAGGAAATCGTGCGACGCCATGGCGATGATTTTCTGCGCCGACGCAAAGAGAAGATCCTGCGCCAGATAGCGCGGTTGTCGCCGGTTTCCTGGGATGCCGGCGCATTGGATTCTGCAGTCGACTCGGCGGTGCCCGGCCTGTATACGTTCAGCGAGCAATATCAGGACCTGCTCACAGCATTGCTGGCAGTGCAGGTGCTGCAGGAAGCCAGGCCATTGCTGGACGATGCATTGCTCCAGTTGCCGGACGCAGCGCTCGGTCTCGATGCCGTGGAAACCGAACATCTCCGGCAGTTGCGCAGGCGCTTGCGGCAAAGCCTGCTGCAGCTGCTGGAATCCAGTCGGCCGGACTGGGGCTATGCGCTTCTGACCACCAGCGCCCGCCTGATCGCCATCGAAAAATCCATTGCCTCAGGCCGGCTGGTGGCCGTCGATGGATTTGCCGATGACAGCCCTGTGCTCGAAAAAAAGATCGCAGTCAAATACAGGGCCGAATTGCAGCGGCAAAGGCAGGATGCGCTGCGCTTGCTGCGCGAGGAAAAAAACCTGTTGCGCTCCAGGAAGGATTTCAGCGAAAGCGATTACAGTTATCTGGAGCTGGCGGTCAACCGCTACAGCGAACTGCAGCAGGGCCTGAAGTACGGGCGGGCCATGCGCCTGTATGGTGCGCAGCTGCTGCCAACGCGAAGCATCGCTCTGCCCGGAATGGTCGCGCCGGAAGTGACAGAGCGGCAGATTGGCCGTACCCTGCGGCAGATCGATGACTTCGAGGCGCGTTATCTGGAACTGCTGCAGCAGCGTTACCGGTACAACCTGCTCACCAGAAACTGCGTCACGGAATTGTTTCGCGGCATGGAACATGCTCTGGCCGGCAGCACTGATGCCGATGTATTGTCCGGCAATCGGTTTGAGCAACTTGCCAGGCAGGAATCGCACAGGCGGCTTGGCGGCCATGTCGATCCGCAGCCGGTCAATTTCATTCCCTTTGTTTCCTACCATGCGGTCCAGAACCACTATCATGTCGCCGAAAGCCGGAAACTGCCGTCCTACCGGCTGGGCAGGCTGGAGGAGCTGAACGGCAGGGAAAATGCTGTCTGGGTGGCTGTCCGGGAGGGCAACACGCTGACCTCGACGTTGTACAGATACAACGACGAGGATTCCTTTTTCATATTTTTCACCGACGACAGCCTGCTGCTGCGACCGCTGTATGGCGCGGTGAACACCGTGGTCGGCGTGGCAGAGAGCCTGCTGGGGCTGCTTACGCTGCCCTTCGACTCCGGGAAGATCCTGAAGTCGGGCGTGGTCGGCATCCTGATGAGCCTGCCGGAACTGGCATTCTTCAACATGCGCAAGGGCACCTACCGGTTTCTGCCGGAGCAGCCCCTGGCGCTTGCCGGGCAGGCGGACGATCCTGAGAGGCATTGAAAGTAAATGTCGTTGAGGAATGGTTGCTACTCGGGCCCCTATGGGTGGCCTGTTACGGAAGACGCCGTGAATACGTCCCTGTAGGCTTGGCTTTGGCGCCCCTGCCAAAGACACTTCCTCCACAGGCTACCTACAGGGGCTTCTTCTGGCAGGGGTGAGTAGTTACGAGGAATGAACAATGAACTGGGGAGTCCCCCGCCTGGCACCATGGGACAGACTTTCGATAGCCTGGCGCAGGAAGGAATTTTGAACAAGGAATTGGCTCAAAACCTGAAAAAAGCGGTGGGTTTCCGCAATATTGCTGTGCATAATTATGAACGCATCAACTGGCATATCGTGCACAGCATCGTGAAAAATCATCTCGACGATTTTGATGAATTTGCCAGAATGACGGCAATGCAAATCGACAACAGTAATCCTTAGTCGATTGCCGGCCCAGACTTGTCGGGAAAAAAAGCAGGCCGGGTCAGCGTCAGCGCAACCCGGCATGTCTTTGAAAATGGTGGTGCCTGGATTCGTTCAGCCAGTGGATGGCTTCAGCAATGCGGCCGGGAAGGGCAGCCCGTACCATTTTTTCACATGCAGCCGGTGGCGTATCGGGGTTTTGATCAGCAGCAGCAATAAGCCGATGGAATAGAGGCACCAGACCGCGGCCCATTCGTTCATGTTGCTGGTGGTGAGAAAAGCCAGCAGCGGCCCTGTCAGGAAATGATACAGCACCAGTTTCCAGGAGCCGTACAGCAGCGGCAGCAGGAATGCGGCATAGACATAGGCGTTGGCCATCTGCAGGCTGCCATTGGCGGGAATGGCCCAGGCGATATGCCAGTCACCGGACGTGGAACAGATTTGCGGCCCGCAAAAGGGCATTTCGAATTTGATGCCGGTATTGAGCATGAACCGGAAAGACTTGTCGTAGCAGTAGCTGATGCCGGTGAAGGGATAGATGCGCAGCATGAAGATGACTGCCGCGGCGAAGCACAGGATATAGACCCAGCCGGCAATGCGCTTGCGCAACGCCTCCGGAATGAAATACAGGGCCACGGCGTTGACGAAAAACGGCTGGAAGGCGATGTGCATGTACCCCAGAAAGGTGGCGATCTGGTTCTTCGGGTTGAGACACTGGTCGATGACGGTATAGGTATAGGCCTGCAGCAGCTCCATCAGGTCCATCAGGGAGAAATAGGTCAGCGCGGCACAAAGCGCCCTGGATTCACCCTTATGGTAAAAATAGGCGGTACTGGCAAAGCCGGTCGCCGCCAGTACCGCCGATGCCTCGCCACTCCAACACATGGAAATTCTCTTGGTCAGTCAAAGTTAACTGAAGTTTCCCAGAAATTAATCAAGCCACCATGCGCAGCAGCACAGTGACCAGAGAATTTCCGGGGGGATTGCCGGGTTTGGGGCAAACCCTGGCAAAATTCTCATCCAAAGC
>JANEMG010000305.1 GCA_024511045.1 Gammaproteobacteria bacterium
AAGCCTGATTTTACTGTCTAATAGTGTGTTAAGCCATTGATTACACAAACAAACAGGCCTCATTGCGGCAAACGACAGCACGATGGGGATGCTCCGATAACCGTAGCGCAGCTTGGACATCAGTTCCCCGATCAGCATGCCGATCGATGCGCCGACCAGGATGCCGCCGCCGAACACCCGGAAAAAATCGATGACGGCTTCATTGGCAGCGGCTGTGGAAAATTCTCCTCTGACAATCAGGGCCAGCAACAGATGAAACAACACGATTGCCGTGGCATCGTTCAGCAGCGACTCCCCTTCGACCAGCACCGTCAGCCGCCTGGGCGCCCCCAGCTCTTTGAACAATTCGATGACGGCGACCGGGTCGGTCGCGGAAATCAGCGCCCCGAACAACAGCGCCGTCATGAAATGGATCTGCAGGGAATACCATACCCCGGCCCCCACCAGAAAGGCGGAAACCAGCATGCCCGGGATCGCCAGAACCAGAATGGGGATGATGTTCATCAACAGCGCCCTGGCATCCAGGGACAATGCCGACTCGAAGATCAGGGCGGGAAGAAACAGGAAAAAAACGATATCGGGAGTGATATGAAACTGGCTGATCTCTTCGGCGACGGCAAAATAGGGCGAGACCTGGTCCACCAGCATACCCAGCAACACCAGCAGTACCGTGTAGGGCAGCAGCAATTGCTGGCGCAGGCTGGCGACCATCATGGCCAGGGTCAGCAAGACTGCCGTGATCAGTATGATTTCCGCGAGAGGCATGGCAATGGTTGAGACAAATTCAGGACCCCGAAAAATGCTGCATGCGCATTGCCGACAGGCGACAGCGCAGACCGAACGCAGCTCCCGGCCGGGAATTCCGGTAAAAAGCGTGAAATTATAGCAGATCCTGGTTGATTGTTGCTGACTGTCGTCGATCGCCGCGCCGGCAGGGTTTTCCCTCTAACGGGCCTGTTTGCCTGCAGCGCTTCCTTCCACCGCCAGTTCCCAGCCATTTCAGCAAGCCTGCTGCAGGCCGGCACGGCCCCTCCACAGTTTCATGATTTGCCTTTTTATACAATACCCTGTGCATCAGAAACAGGCAGGGTTGGAGCCTGCTGAAAACACCGCCCGGTAGAAAAACCGCCAACTAAATTAATTTTCAATCCTGTTTATAGTTGACATTTTGAGCAAAATCCTTCAATTTACCCACCTGGAGCGGCAGTCGGGAAATTTTCCTTTTTTGAATTTATCCAACGCTAGCATGCCGTCCAAGCCAAAGATTTGACACTAATATTAGTTTTAACAAACAACTGTACTTCTGTGACTAGATGCAGAATACGTTAGGAGGAAAATATATGAAGAAGCCTGTGAAAAGCTGGCTGATCGCATCGACAGCAGCCGCTCTGTTAGCTGCGCCAGCGATCTCGACCGCTAACAGCGACCTGGAAAGATTAACTAAGAACCCGGCTAACTGGGCGACCTGGGGTGGTGACTATGCGGGAACACGCTACAGCACATTGAGCCAGATCAATACTTCGAACGTGAAGAACCTGCAGCCAGCCTGGACTTTCTCTACTGGCGTTCTTCGTGGACATGAAGGCGGCCCGTTGGTTGTCGACGGCGTTATCTACATCCACACCCCTTTCCCCAACACTGTCTATGCTCTGGACCAGAAAACACAATCCGTGATCTGGGAATTCACGCCGAAACAGGACGCCGACGTCACGATTCCCGTGATGTGCTGCGACACCGTCAACCGTGGTCTCGCCTACGGCAACGGCAAAATCTTCCTGCAGCAGTCGGATACCGTATTGACCGCGCTGGACGCCAAGACTGGCAAGCGTGTCTGGAGCGTGCAGAACGGCGATCCCAAGCTGGGCATGACCAACACCAATGCACCGCTGGTCGTCAAAAACCTGGTCATCACCGGTATTTCCGGCGGTGAGTTCGGTGTCCGCGGTTTCCTGGCCGCCTATGACATCAACAACGGCAGCCTGGTCTGGAAAGGCTACAGCATGGGTCCTGACGAAGACACCCTGATCAACCCGAACAAGACCACCACCTGGGAAAACGGCAAAGTCACCAAGGTCGGCGCCAACTCCAGCCTAAAAACCTGGGAAGGCGACCAATGGAAAATCGGCGGCGGCACCACCTGGGGCTGGTTCAGCTATGATCCGGACCTGAATCTGGTGTATTACGGCTCCGGCAACCCCTCCACCTGGAACCCTGTCCAGCGTCCCGGCGACAACAAATGGTCCATGTCCCTGTGGGCCCGCGATGCCGACACCGGCGAAGTGAAATGGGTCTACCAGATGACTCCGCACGACGAGTGGGACTATGACGGCATCAACGAGACCGTCCTGGTCGACCAGAAAATCGGTGGAAAAATGCGCAAGACCATCGTGCATTTCGACCGCAACGGTTTCGGTTACACCCTGGACCGCGTCACCGGTGAACTGCTGGTCGCGGAAAAATTTGACAAGGCGGTCAACTGGGCTTCCCATGTCGATATGCACACCGGCCGCCCCGTGGTCGTCGACGAGTACAGCACGGAATTCCATGGTGAAGACGAAAACACCACCGATATCTGTCCTGCAGCCCTGGGCAGCAAGAACCAGCAGCCTGTTTCCTACTCACCGCAGACCGGCTACTTCTACATCTCCGGCAACCATGTGTGCATGGACTACGAGCCCTTCGAAGTCGAATACACTGCCGGCCAGCCTTACGTTGGCGCGACATTGAGCATGTTCCCCGCCGGACGCGACGTTATGACCGGCAAGAAGAACGGCTCCACCAACCTGGGTGTATTCACTGCCTGGGACGCAACCACCGGCAAGATCGTCTGGTCCAATGACGAGCCCTTCTCGGTCTGGTCCGGTTCTGTCGCAACTGCCGGCGGTCTGGTCTTCTACGGCACGCTGGAAGGCTACCTGAAGGCTGTCGATGCAAAAACGGGTAAGGAACTGTACCGCTTCAAGACCCCGTCCGGCATCATCGGCAATGTCAGCACCTGGGAATACAATGGCAAGCAGTATGTCGGTGTACTTTCCGGCGTTGGCGGCTGGGCCGGCATCGGCATGGCGGCAGGCCTGGAAGGCGACACTGAAGGTCTGGGAGCCGTCGGCGCCTACCGCAGCCTGAGCTCCTTCACCAAACTGGGCGGCACGTTGACTGTCTTCGCATTGCCTGGCAATTGATTCGCTGTTGACAGAACCCGTCTGACCGGGTTCTGTTGCATCGAATTGCAGAGCCTCGAGACGCCCTGCCGACATGTCGGCAGGGCGTTTCTTTTTTCTGCCCACCGGCATACATGCCCTACCTGCCGATATTCGGGTAGAATAAGGCCCTGACTGTTGAGCCATATGCAAAACTAAAAATTGATTTTGGCTGGTTGAATGCTGCGCACCCTGTGGATGCGAATGATTCTCAATAATTACGTATTTCTATGGTGGATCCATTCTCCCGTCCAATATTTG
>JANEMG010000497.1 GCA_024511045.1 Gammaproteobacteria bacterium
CCCTATGGGTGGTCTGTGGAGGAAGTGTCTTTGGCAGGGATGCCAAAGTCAAGCCTACAGGGATGTATTCACGGCGTCTTTCGGAACAGACTACCCATAGGGGCCCGAGTAGTTACGAAATGAAGAGAAAGGTCTAATGAAGCTGCTCATCGTCAGCGGCCTTTCAGGGTCCGGCAAGAGTATCGCGCTGGATACCCTGGAAGACTGCGGGTTCTATTGCATCGACAACCTTCCGGTGGCATTGCTGGAGGATTTTATCGATCATGTCATGATGGTGGATCAGGACGCCTATCAGAAGACCGCCATCGGTATCGATGCCAGGGACCAGTCGGGGAGCCTTGACGGTTTTGCCGCTATTCTGGATTTCATGCGCAATAAAGGCATCGACTGCGAAGTGTTTTTTATGCAGGCGGAGGAGGGGACGCTGTTGCGGCGCTACAGTGAAACCCGGCGCCGCCATCCATTGACGAATCTGGATCTGCCGCTGAAGGAAGCGATAAGGATTGAACAGGAGATTCTCAAGCCGGTCGCCAAGCATGCGGATCTGGTGATCGACACCAGCCGCACCCACTATCATCAGCTGCGGGAGTTGATCAAAACCCATATTGGCGAAAGAAGGGGGCAGAATCTGTCCTTGCAGTTTCAGTCCTTCGGTTACAAACACGGTTTGCCGCTGGATGCCGATTTCGTGTTTGACGCGCGAAGCCTGTCCAACCCCTACTGGGTACCGGAACTGCGCGGCCTGACCGGCAAGGACCAGCAGGTTATCGCGTTTTTAAAGGGGGATGACAACGTCGAACAGTTTTATCAGGATGTGGCGGAATTTCTCGAACACTGGATTCCGCGTTTCATCGCCGAAAATCGCAGCTATCTGACCGTGGCCATCGGCTGTACAGGCGGACAGCACCGGTCTGTCTACCTGACCGACAGTCTGGCCGGCTATTTCAAGGATGCCGGTTTCAATGTCATTGTCCGGCATAGGGAACTGCGCTGAGCACAACAAGCCGGTCAGGATTTTCCGCTTCGCCTGCCGTGATGGTCGGCAGCGAATGCAGACCGCGGCTGGATTGGCATATCCCTGAGCCGGATCAGTGTCCGCCATTTGTTGTCGGCCGCTGATCCGGGTATTCACAACAGTAAAATCCAGCTCTCGTCTCCCCTTCGTTGGTCGGGGTGAATGCGGGTGAATTCTGTAACATTGGTTTGATGCGCCAGAGGCCGCTGAATGGTGGCGTCTAATGGATGCCACACGGGCTGTTCCGACAGGCCGAAAATTTATTTCAGGGAAATGGTTTCTGTCCGGCCTTTTTGCTCGATGGCGATTTTTTCTTCCCGGGCCAGCCAGCCGATGGCGCGCTGGACATCATTTTTGCCGATGCCGGTTGCGTTGCCGATTTTTGTGCTGCTGGCAGGACCGTTTTTATCGAGAAATTTCCAGATTTTTCCGGCGGCGATGCCAATGGTGTCAACCATGTTGTTCTCCTTATAATCAAATTTGCAAGGTGGTTAAAAAAACGATGACCGGAAGACGATGTTCAGAAATCGACATGCGCATGTAAAGTCTGCATCATCCGCTGACCGCCATGGAGAGCGAAGCAAAGGCGGTTAGTCCCCGGTAGCGACCAGGGCCGCACTGTTTATCCGGCGTGCGATAGCGCAGAGGGAAAAC
>JANEMG010000306.1 GCA_024511045.1 Gammaproteobacteria bacterium
AACAGCAGGAACAGGACAATGAAAAAATTCAGACCGATACAGCCAGCTTCGATATCCCCTTGAGTCCCGCCGTTCGCCGCCTGATCCTGGAAAACGACCTGGATCCCGGCGCTATCACCGGCACCGGCAAGGATGGCCGGATCACCAAAAGCGACGTCCTCAACTATCTGGAGCAACAGCCGAAACCGCAGGAAACGCCGCTGGCCGCTGAAATCGCCCAGAAAGAGTCAGCCGAACAGGCCGGAACTGCCTCTGTGCAAGCGGCGCCAGCTGCGCCCGAGGAATCTGTCGCCAGCGCAGGACTGCGCCCGGAACAACGCGTGCCGATGACCCGCCTGCGCGCCAAGATTGCCGAACGGCTGCTGCAGGCCCAGCAAAACGCCGCGATGCTGACTACCTTCAATGAAGTCAACATGCAAAGCATCATCAACCTGCGCAACCAGTACAAGGCGCGCTTCGAACAGACCCATGAGATCAAACTCGGCTTCATGTCTTTCTTCGTCAAGGCCTGCGTCGAAGCACTGAAGCACTTCCCCATTATCAATGCCTCGATCGACAACAACGACATCATCTACCACGGCTATTTCGATATCGGCATCGCCGTATCCACGCCGCGCGGCTTGATCGTGCCGGTCTTACGTGACGCCGACCAGCTGGATTTTGCCGGCATCGAAAAAAACATCACCAGCTTTGGTGAAAAGGCTCGCGAAGGCACATTGACCTACGAAGATTTGAATGGCGGTACTTTCACCATCACCAATGGCGGGATTTTCGGTTCCATGCTGTCCACGCCGCTGCTCAATCCGCCGCAGAGCGCCATTCTGGGCATGCATGCCATCAAGGAAAGACCGGTCGTGGAAAATGGCGAGATCGTCATCCGGCCGATCATGTATCTGGCGCTTTCCTACGACCACCGTCTGGTCGATGGCCGGGATGCGGTAAAGTTTCTGGCCTATATCAAGGATTGCCTGGAATCTCCCGCTCACTTGTTGTTGAACATATAACCCTGGTGCAAACCAATGCCACAAAATGAACAAACCTACGATGTAATCGTCATTGGTGGAGGCCCTGCCGGCTATGTCACAGCGATCCGCGCAGCCCAGCTGGGCATGAAGACCGCCTGCGTGGACAACTGGACGAATCATTGCGGCCAGGGCAGTCTTGGCGGCACCTATATCAATGCCGGCTGTATACCCGCCATCGCCCTGCTGGAATCATCGAAAATCTATCACCAGCTCAAACATGAAATCGCCGATCACGGCATCGATGTCGGCAGCATTTCCATCGATATCCTGCGCATGCAGAAGCGCAAGGACAGAATTATCGACAACCTGAGCCGGCAGATCGCCGATATTTTCCGGCACTGGGGGATCGATTCCCTGCACGGAAAGGGCCGGCTGCTGACCAACAAGCAGGTGGAAATCTATACCGTGGACGGCGAACAACAAGACATCATCAGTGCGGAAAACATCATTCTGGCGGCGGGTTCTTCGCCGATGGAACTGCCCTGTGCTCCCGTCGACGGTGAATTCATCATCGATTCCAACTCCGCACTGAACCTGGAGTCGACCCCGAAAAGACTCGGTATCATCGGCGCCGGCGTGATTGGCTTCGAACTGGGCGGCATCTGGAAAAAGCTCGGCTCCGAAGTCATACTTCTGGAAGCACAGGAGGAATTCCTGCCCCATGCCGATCAGGAGATTTCCCGGGAAGCCTATCGCCTGTATACAAAACAAGGCCTCGATATCCGCCTCGGCGCCAGAGTCATTTCGGCAAAAAAAGGCCATAAAAAAGTCACCGTGGAATACGAAGACAAAGAGGGAAGCCACTGTCTGCGTCTGGACAAACTGATCGTGGCATCGGGACGCAAACCCAATACCGAGAATCTGTCGGCGCCCGAGGCCGACTTGCTGCTGGACGAAAACGGCTTCATCCACGTCGATGAAAACTGCTGCACGACCCTGCCTGGCGTCTACGCCATTGGCGACCTGACGCTGTCCGGCCCGATGCTGGCCCATAAAGGCCTGGAAGAAGGGGTATTCGTCGCCGAACAGATTGCCGGGAAACTGCGTTCGATCAACTACGACACCATCCCCAATGTCATCTACACGGCCCCTGAAATCGCCTGGGTCGGCAGCACCGAACAGGCATTGCGGGCCATCGGTGAAAACATAAAAGTATCGGTATTTCCGCTCAAGGCATTGAGCAGGGCCCAGGTGATCGGCAAAACCGACGGCCTGGTGAAAATGATTACCCATGCCGAAAGCGATGTCATTCTCGGTGTGCATATCATTGGCGCACATGCCTCGGAATTGATCGCCGAAGCGGTGCTGGCCATGGAGTTTTCCGGCAGCGCCGAGGACCTGGCACGTACCATCCATGCCCATCCAACCCTTGCCGAAGGCATTCATGAAGCGGCGCTGGCATTGGACAACCGCTCCCTGCATCTGCTGCCTGCACAGTCTTGAGCGCAACAGGCAATTACCGGCCTGCAACGGCAATATCAAGCAGAAATCAGGAAACCACCAGAACCGGACAGTTGGCCTTTTCCGCAAACAGCAGCGCGGTTTTACTGGTGTTCTCCGGGTTCTGGCGGCCGAGGACCATCACCCTGCAGCCCCGCTGTTTGATATTCTGCAGCACGAAGGGGAAATCCTCGTCCGCTTCGGCATAGAAATGCAAGTCGATCTTCGCCCCTGAAAAAAATGCCTGCACCTGCTCCTTCAATGCCGCAGCCTCCAGTTGCGACTGCACCTTGAGCACGACATTCAACCCAGCCTGATCCTGCGCCAATTCGCCGGCGATCAGCAAGGCGCGCTCCGCTGCCGGACTGCCATCATACAGAACCCACAGCGGCAGACTGTAGGCCTTGCCCGCATCGCGTTGCGCATCGGCGCTGAAACGCATGCCGCGTTTGTTCAACAGCAATAGGTCCACCTCGACCGCCGACATGGCCTCGTTGGTAAAATGCCCGCGGACCACATCCAGGGTGATCTGCAGTTTGGACTGCTCCTGCAATCGTTTCAGCAATTTCTCGATCTGCCGCGCCTGCTTGGCCAGGGCGCTGGTAATCCGGTCCTGGTCCATCTGCCGTTCAATATGGGAAACGCGATCCACTTCCCTGGCAAAAGGCAGACCCGCCAAATGCACCAGATTGACATCCTCGACGAACAATGCCGAAATTTCCATTTTCTGCTTAACCGCCAGATGACTGGCGATATTAAGAATCGCCTGGTGATCCTGAAAACAGTCCAGGACCACCAGCATGCGCTTTTGCGTGCTGACGATGTCAATTTTGCTGCTGTTGCTCATTCTTCAGGAATTTTTGCTTGATGGTGGTATACCGTTGGCAAATCATAATTTAGCAAAACAGTAGCACCAGAAAATGCCGTAAGCATTTGTTAATATGTGATATGTTTCTATTAGCCGGCTGTTTCTGGCTGCTAAATTTTCAAGTGC
>JANEMG010000307.1 GCA_024511045.1 Gammaproteobacteria bacterium
AAGGCATGCAAGGCGCGGCAACGCTATGATCCTTGCTATGTCAACTATTTTTTGAGATTTTTAGTGGTTTTTCTCCTCTGAAACTCTAAACTCTAGTTGTTTTACCTGTATTTGAAAAATAAGGTGGATTCAACCTCCTCTATAGGCAATTCAAAACAGGTGCTGTGCTGGCGTCGGGATGACAAGAATTACAGGTTTTCAGCAAAGCTGAGGGTCATATGTAATCAGGTAAATCTTTATAAAAACGTTCTCGGCGATGCCGGCGCGGCGGCCGAACGCCGTCAGCAATTGCCGCATCGCGCTATTGCCTGCTGGCTTTTTAAATTGCTTTAAAGGCCCCCACGCCCTTCTGGCTGTATTCTGGCATGGAATTTTTGCAATCCACGAATAAAACATCAGGTACAGACATGGCGGATGCGGTAGACTTACTGAACATCTCTATAGGGGGGCGTTACGATGACCATAATCAACAGTGTGATTCAGCGCTCCGTCGGATTAGGCGGCGCCAACCAGCATTCCGACGTACTACTGGTGCAGAAGTTGCTGAATGCCGTCCCGCAAGCGAAGGGCGGGCCTCTGCCCTTGCTAGGCGTCGACGGACTCTGCGGGCCGATGACCTGCGGCGCAATCCGGCGATTCCAGACCGCGAATGTCGGATTGGCTGATGCACGCATAGACGTGGGACGTAAGACAGAACAGGCACTGCTCACCCTGTTAAGTGCGCTGGGCATTCTGAAGGATCTGCTGGGCGGTCTGCCCGGCACCAATGTATCAAAAGTCCTTCCCGTTCGTGGTAAACATTCCCCGATAAGGCGGCGTTTCATGACGATCTGCAAATCCCTGCTGCCGCCGCCCGGTACGCTGACAACCGGCCAGAACGCTGGGGGCGCATCGGGTACGGGTTGTGGCGAACTACCTGGCCGGGTATTCGCTAAAGTCCCCGTTCTTTTTCCCAACCAGAAGGGGGCATTCAGGGTCTTGGTTCCGGGAGCGGGCACTTGCTATCTGACGAGTCCCATGACATGTTGGGAGCAGTTTGCGCAAGCCGTGGACAAGCAGTATTCGCCAGCGCGAACCTGGGTGCCCTTTACCGGCAATCGGCCGCTGCCGGGCGATATCTATGTTCTTGGCAAGTACGAGAAGCCGGCTTATTTCCAGCATGTTGGCATATTTGTCAGTGCCGAGGGCAGCGATTGGATGACGGCAGACGGTGGGCAGGGCAATGGCTGGCAATCCGGCTTCGTGAAGCGGCATTTCCATTCGAATGGCCGGATTGACGGCGAGTTCGGCAACAAAGCGATGCTTCGCGGCTGGGTGGATCTCGATATCCTGTATTCCGTTGCAATTGCTGCGTTCTCGGCAAATCTGTAGGATCATCTGGATAAAGAAGGCGGTAAGTCATGGATTATACAGGGGCGCATCAAGTTCGTAGATGATAGGCCCTGTTGTTTTCGAGCCTTGAATATTTAGGGCGCCAGAGTGAAATGCTGCTTACCTGGTAACTACTCACGCATAGTAAAAGAAGCCCCTATGGGTGGTCTGTGGAGGAAGTGTCTTTGGCAGGGATGCCAAAGTCAAGCCTGCAGGGATGTATTCACGACGTCTTCCGGAACAGACTGTCCATAGAGGTCCGAGTAGATATCTTACCTGAACGGCAACAGTCAGACGATCTGCTCGCCGCAGGCAATGACTTTCTTTGCAAGCCGTTTGTATTCACCGGCTTTTGGCAGGACATATAGACTGCAGTTCAAGTCCAGTTCAGCGGCTATTTCCTGCATCAGTGTTTCGTAGTTGAAGATAAAGCCCTTGCCGGTAAAGGCGATAATGATGGCCGGTATTTCCGGGTTGTATTGCAGCTTTTTTTGCGCAAGCCATGCTTTTTTGACTTTTTTGTTGGCCTGCAGCTTCCCGATGATGTAATTCATTGTTTCCGCGTCCGGGGAAATAGGAATGATCGTATCCCTGGTCGTCAATTCGGCACGCTCATGCTCGCTGGCCGCATTCTGTGCCAATTGCTGTTCAGCCTGTTCCCGCCACCACTCGGCTTCGTCATGCCGGTTCGACTTGAGCAGATAATGATAGGCATATTGGCAGGTGTCAAAAACCAGGTTGGGCTGTGTCAGCGCAATTTTCATTTGTTTCAGCAGTTCATCATCCGTTTTGTCGAATGACAGCCGGCCCATGACAAAGGCCGCTTCGGGATCGTCGGGGTGGCGTCGTTGATAGGCCTGGTAAATTGGATATGCCGCCTCTGCCGAGGCAAATTCCTCGGACAGGCTGGCTTTTTTCCAGAGCGCTTCGTCATCGAGACGGTCATTTTCTATCTTTTGCAGTTCCGCCAGGGTTCGTTTTGCCGTCGTTGCATAATCGTAGCGTTCTTGCCAGCGCGTTGCATTGGCCTGCAGCCAGTCGTTGTCGAAATCTTCGATCACTCGGGGGGGGGCGGCGCCCAAGCCAGGCTTCCGCAGCGGTTTTTTCACCGGAATCCGGAAGGACTGGTTCGGTCTTCAAAGCGGCAAGACGGTCCTTCAGGGATGGATGAGTATCATCGCAGGATGTTTCCACCTGCAATTCCTGCTGCAAGCGTTGCTCCAGTTGTTCGGTCGCCGGCTTGTTGTCGGTCAGAAACTTTCTCAAGCCAGCCCACGGAGGCTGGTCTGGCTGGGGAAGAGCGTCCGCTTTCCTGAAAAACCATTGCCAGTAATGTTCATCGACATAGGGCCCTGAGACATGGCTGCTGACCAAGGCGCATCCTGTGCAAGCCGGATCGGTCAAATTGGCCGCGATCGCATCGGCCTCATATTCATTCTGCCGTGCCAGGACGAAGGAATAGGCGGCAAATTTTGGCGTATACCAGTCAAAAAACCTGCCCATCATGTTGGCCCCCAGGTTATTGGTATTGTGGAAAGCCTGCATGATGCGGTACCAGCTGTGCCGTACCCGGTACACCCAGCCATTGAACCGGCTGTGGTTGCCGGACAAGTGGCCGAATTCATGGGCCAGTACGG
Organism: Gammaproteobacteria bacterium; assembly: GCA_024511045.1. Taxonomy (GTDB): domain Bacteria; phylum Pseudomonadota; class Gammaproteobacteria; order Methylococcales; family Methylomonadaceae; genus JANEMG01. The sequence goes on from JANEMG010000307.1 coordinate 3,009, forward strand.
CTTCCGCCTGTTCCGGCGACAGGATGAGTAATAATTCCAGACCCAGAATCAAGGTGTTCCTGTTCCAGCCAAAAATTCCCAGGCGTGGTGTTTGATGGATTGCGGCATTCAATTCGGGAGTCAGCAGCACGCGATGAATTTTGGGGGCGTGCAGTTTTTTCTGCAGTTTGTCGATCTCCGCGTATAAATCAGGGTAGTCTTTTCGGGGCAGCAGATAGCCAGCAGGCGCCTCGAAACGCACCCACAGGGATTTTAGGAGCACCCATATCATCGGCAGGATGATGAAAAGCAATTTCTTTTTTACCAGAATCAATAAGATCCTAGAGTTTAGAGTTTCAGAGGACTGAAGTTTCCCAGAAATTATTCAAGCCACCATGCGCAGCAGCACAGTGACCAGAGAATTTCCGGGGGGATTGCCGGGTTTGGGGCAAACCCTGGCAAAATTC